>JASHWZ010000070.1 GCA_030043865.1 Thermoplasmata archaeon
CCGAGGAACTTGACCGTGCCGTGACTGAATCAATGACGCGATTGGAAGGTAAAGCTTTCTCTTCGCTCGAACGGCGGGGGCGGGCTCAGGCACCGGCGGCGCGCCGGGCCGCCGACCGGGCGGCGTCGAGCGCGTGCGCGAGGGGGGCTCCCGGCTCCCCGACCGCGGTCGCGGACGCCGGGTTGCCGCCACCGCGACCCTCGAATTCCCCGAGCGCCGCCCTCAGCACGTCGGCGGCGGCGACCGCCGGCGAGGTCGAGCCAACGAACAGGACCCCTCGCCCGTCCTCCTCGCCAGCGAGGATCGCCACCCGGCCCTTTTCCTTCGTGAGGAGCCGGGAGAGCTCCATCAACTCGGCGCGCCCCCGGTCGACCGCGCCCGTGACGATCATCGTCGCGCCGACCGTCTCGGCGACGGACGGGTCGGCGAGCAGTCGGCTCGCCGTCGCCCCGAGGTCCTCCTTGCGCCGGGTCCGCGCCGCCTTGCGCGACGCCTCGATCTCCCCGAGGAGCCGGTCGATGCCGCTCGGCAGCTCGGCGACCGACACTCCGAGGCGACGGGACGCCTCCTTCAGGATCTCCTCGTGCTCCTCGCGCAGGTCGAGCGCCCGCTCCCCGCTCGAGTACGTGAGCCGGACGATGCCGTCCTGGATCCGCTCGACGTCCGAGAGCGCGATCGCGCCGACCTCGCTCGTATGCGTGCAGTGCGTCCCTCCGCACGCTTCGACGTCGAACCCTTCCACCTCGACGATCCGGAGCTCCTTGCCCGGCACGGCCCCTCCCTGGTAGAGAGTGAACCCGAACCGCTTCTCCGCCTGGTTCCGGTCCTCGAAGTAGCTCTTCACCGGCCGGTCCTCGCGGACGATCTCGTTGACGCGTCGCTCGACCCGGTGCAGTTCCTCTCGGGAGAGCGGCTTGTAGTGGGTGATATCGATGCGGGCCGACTCCGGCCCCTTGTACGCCCCGGCTTGCCAGACGTGCGGCCCGAGGGTCTCGCGGAGCGCGCCGTTGAGGAGGTGGGTCGCCGTGTGATGTTGCATCAGTTGACGTCGCCGGGGGCCGTCGACCCGCCCGTGGACCCGCTCGCCGACCCGGAACGGCGACGGCCGCTCGAGGTGGTGGAGCACCCACGGTCCCTTCCGTTCGACGTCCACGACCGCGAGATCGCCGAGGTGGCCCTTGTCCGTCACCTGGCCCCCGCCGGTCGGATAGAAGTACGTCCGGTCGAGCACGACGTACGGCCCCTCGGTCCAGACGACGTGCGCGTCGAACGCCAGGGTGTACGGGTCGAGGTAGTAGAGCACCTCGGTCGCCGGAGTGCCCGTCGCGACGTCCGGCAGCCCCTTCGTCGTCTCGGTGTACTCGTTGGTCGGCCGCTCGCCCTCGTGTCGTGCCGCGACCCGGGAGTAGAAGTCGTCGGGGATCTTGGGCGGCTCCCGGAGCTCCTCGACCGCGAGGTCGGGCGGGATCCCGAGCGAGTCGTACCACTGGAGGAGGTCCTCCTCGGTCACCTTCCCGCCGGTCGCTCGGAGCCGCTCGTCGTACCGGCGGATCGTCGTGCGGGCGCGGTCGATCGATTCGGCGAACTTCTCGGCCTCGGCGCTCACGACCCGGTGCAGGTCGTCGCGGTGCGCCCCGACCTCGGGGAACGTCCGAGCGATCGCGCGCCCCGCGGCGTCGAGGATCGCGAGCAGGTCCGGAGCCTCGGGGGTCCGCTGGAGGATCCGGATCGAGCGCCGCAGGAGCAGGCGGGCGAAGTACCCCTCCTTGCTGTTCGACGGGACGACCCCGTCCGTCAGAAGGAAGTTGAGCGCCCGGGCGTGGTCGATGAGGATCGCGGCCTCCCGCGGCGGGAACGTGCGGCGGAGCTCGTCGTACTCCGCGCCGAACACCGCTTCGTACGCGGTCTTCGTGCCCTGGCTCATCCAGGTGAACCGCTCGAGCCCGTACCCCGTGTCGACGACCGTGAGGGGCATCGGTCGCACCGCGTCGACGTCGCGCACGTATTCCATGAAGACGAGCGTCGCCACCTCGAGCCCGAGGAGGCCGACGCTGAGCGACGGCCCGAGGTTGCCGCCGCCCTCCCAGACCTCCTCTTTGTACGTGATCGCCGTCGGGTCGGCCCCGAGCTGCTCGGTGAGGAGCTCGTGGCATAGCTCCGTCGTGCGGTCCTTGAAGTAGACCTCGTGGTCGGGCCGATTGAACGCGTGGTGCGCCATCATCTCGAACAGCGTGAAGTGGCGGCCGGACCGCCCGACCTCCTCGAGGTCGATGAACCGCAGCACCGGCTGGCTGATCACGAGCGGGTTCGCCGGCGGCGGGATCGCGCCGCTCGTCACCCAGGGTTGGAAGTCGTAGATCGACGCCTGCGTGAAGAAGACGTCGTTCCGCCAGCGCGCCACGGTGGGGTAGCGTCGAACCCGGGTGTGCCCTCGCTCTTCGAAGAAGTGGAGGAACGTCTCGCGCATCGCGTCCGGGCCTTCCGGCTTCGAGAACCCGGGGTGGCCGAGGAACCCGTAGTCGCGGCACGGCGCCTCCTGACAGCGGTCGTGGTCGCCGAGCGTCCAGAACGCGGAGCCGCAGACCGAGCAGGCCCGTCGATGGAACCCGGCGCGGTGGAAGAACGGAAGGTCGTACTCGGAGGAATCCATGACGGCCGTCCGAGGTCGCCCGGCCCTTAAGAGGTTCGGTCGCGAGGCCCGAGTTCCGAGCTCAGCGACGCGAACGATTCGACCCCGGGCGGCGAGCGGCCGCGCGTCGGCGCCGCGGCCGGTCGGCGGCCCGCGGAGGGGCTCGTCCGGCCCGGAGCGCTCGCCCGGTGGCGCAGAGCTCGACGATCGGGCACTCCCCGCAGCGCGGGCCGATCGGTCGACAGACGTTCTGGCCGTGCTGCACGAGGAGCGGATTCAGTGGGATCCAGTACTCCTCGGGCACGACCTGCCGGAGGCGGGCCTCCGTCTCCTCCGGGGTCCGAGTGCGGACGACGCCCAGGCGGTTCGCGATGCGGTGGACGTGGGTGTCGACCGGGATGGCCGGGATCCCGTAACCGAAGACGAGCACGCAGTTCGCCGTCTTCGGACCGACGCCCGGGAGGGTCGTCAGTTCCTCGTACGTCTTCGGGACCTCTCCCCCGAACCGAGCGAGCACCTCGGCGGCGCACGCCCGGATCAGCCGAGCTTTGGTGTGATAGAACCCGGTCTCCCGGATCAACGGCTCGATCTGCGCCGGTCGGGCCCCGGCCAGACGGGGCGCGTCCGGGTACCGGCGGAACAGGCGCGCGCTCGCGACGTCGGTCGCCTCGTCCCGGGTCCGCTGGGAGAGGATCGTCCCGATCATCACCTGGAACGGGTCCTCCGCGTGCTCCCGGAGGTAGGGGGTCCGCCAGTCTCCGGTCCGGTAGAACGCCGAGAGTCGGTCCATCAGAGTCTCCCAATAGGTGCGGGGGTCGGTCATCGCGTCCCCCCGCGCCCGGCGCTCCCGCGATCCGCGGGGACCGGTGCGTCGACCGGGGGTCGGTCCCCCAGCCCCGGGTCCGAGAGGTCAGGCTCGTCGTTCCCGCCGTGCTCGGTCCGCAGGAGCTCACCGACCAGGTAGTCGCTGCCCACGACGAGGGTCAGCCCGTCGGGGGAGGTGGCCGCACGACCGAGCTTGAGCCCCTCGGTCGCGGTGCGCGCGAGCACGATCCGGGAGAACCGGCCTACGGCGTGAGCGCGCAGCTCCGCCACCGGCATCGCTCGATGCGAGAGCACCGGCACGAGAACGATCGTCCGCGCGAGCGGGGCGAGCGCGTCGAAGATCCGAGCGACGCTCTTCCCCTGGAGCGACCCGAAGACGATCGCGCTCGCCGCCGGGTCCGCGAGAGGGAACAGCTCCCCGAGGCTCTGCGCGACCAGGCGAGCGCTCTCGGGAGTGTGCGCGACGTCGTAGACCAGCTCGGGCCGTCGAGCGACCCGTTCGAGCCGACCCGGCCAGACGACGTCCGAGAGGCCGGTCCGGATCGCGCGCTCGGCGACCGGGCGGCCCGTTGCGGTCGCGAACCGAACGACCGCCGCGACAGCGAGCGCCGCGTTCCCGGGCTGGAACCGGCCGTGCAGCGGCAGGGAGAGCCGCTCGAACCGATGGCCCGGAAGACGGAGGTCGAACCGCTGCCCCGTCTCCGAGAGCTCCCGATCGGATACCGTCACCTCACTCCCGAGATGCCAGAGCGGGACGCCCCGCTCGCGCGCCTCGGCCTCGGCGACCGTTCGTGCCTCCTCGGGCAGTTCGCCCAGCACGCCGGTCATGCCGGCATGGAGGATTCCCGCCTTCTCGTGGGCGATCGCCCCGAGGGTCGACCCGAGCACGTCGGTGTGCTCGAGTTCGATCGTGGTGATCACTCCGACCTTCGCGTCCAGCACGTTCGTCGCATCGAGCCGTCCACCGATCCCGACCTCGACGACCGCCGCCTCCACCGCGGACCGGGCGAACCAGTCGAGCGCGAGCGCGGTGGTCGCTTCGAAGAACGTCGGGGCGTGGGGGATCGCCCCGGTCGTCTCGAGGTCGCGGGCCGCGGCGTCGACGCGGGCGAACCCTCGCACGACCTCCTCGGGCGGGATCATCTCCCCGTCGATCCGCATCCGCTCCCGGTAGCTCTCGAGGTGCGGGGAGGTGAACAAGCCGGTCCGGACCCCGTGGGCGGTGAGGACCGACTGCGCGATCGCCGCGACCGAGCCCTTGCCCTTGCTGCCGGTGACGTGGATCGCGGGGAACCGTCGCTCGGGGTGGTCGAGGGCCCCGAGGAGACCCTGGATCACCTCGAGGCCGGGGCGGAGGCCGAACCGGCGCCGGCGGTACAGTCCGTCGAGCGTCGCGCGATACTCGTCGCGGCCCACGGCAGTTCGAGGTCGGGAAGGAGCGTCCGCCATAAGCGTTCGGCGCCGGCCGCGGGCGCTCAGTACGTCGACCGTTCCCGGTAGTTCCCGTAGACGTCCTGGAACGCGCGGACGATCTCGCCGAGCGTCGCGTCGGCCCGCAGGGCGTCGAGGACCGCCGGCATCGTGTTCTCCGACTCCGTCGCCGCCACCTTCCGCAGCCGGTCGAGCGCCGCCTCGTACCGGGAGCGATTCCGTCGGGCCCGCAGCGCCCGCAGCCGGGCCGACTGGCGTCGTCGGGCTTGCTCGGAGATCTTGAGCCGCGGTACCTTCACGGGCGCGTCGATGGTGTAGGCGTTGACCCCGACGATCTTCTCGGCGCCAGACTCGACGGCGCGCTGGTAGCGGAACGACGCCTCCTGGATCTCGCGCTGGAAGAAGCCGCGCTCGATCGCCGGCACGACGCCCCCCATCGCGTCGACCTGGTCGAAGTACTTTCGCGTCGCTTCCTCCATCGTGTCGGTGAGCCACTCCACGTAGTAGCTGCCCGCGAACGGGTCGACCGACTCCGCGACCCCCGACTCGGCGGCGAGGATCTGCTGGGTGCGCAGCGCGATCCGGACCGCGTCCTCGCTCGGAAGCTGGAGCGCCTCATCGTACGAGTTCGTGTGCAGCGACTGGGTACCGCCGAGCACGCCGGCGAGCGCCTGGATCGTCGTGCGCACGATGTTGAGCTCGGGCTGCTGCGCGGTGCACGAGCAACCGGCGGTCTGGGTGTGGAACCGGAGCCAGAGCGAGCGCTCCTTGGTCGCGTGGAACTCGTCGCGCATCACGCTCGCCCAGACGCGGCGGGCGGCGCGGAACTTCGCGATCTCCTCGAAGAAGTCGTTGTGCGAGTTGAAGAAGAACGAGAGGCGGGGCGCGAAGTCGTCGACGTCGAGCCCCCGGCGGATCGCCTCCCCGACGTACGCCCGGCCGTCGGCGAGCGTGAACGCGAGCTCCTGGACCGCCGTCGAACCGGCCTCGCGGATGTGGTAGCCCGAGATCGAGACCGGGTTCCAGCGCGGCGTATGACGCGTCGCGTACTCGATCGTGTCGGTCACGAGCCGCAGCGCGGGTCGCGGCGGGTAGAGGAACTCCTTCTGGGCGATGTACTCCTTCAGGATGTCGTTCTGCGTCGTCCCCCCGAGCCGGTCCGCGGGCACCCCGGTGGCCTCGCCCGCGAGCAGGTACATCCCCCAGACGATGTTCGCGGGCGCGTTGATCGTCATGCTGGTCGTCACGTCGGCGAGCGGGATCCCGCCCAGGAGCCGTCGCATGTCGGCCAGCGACCCGACGTTGACGCCGCACTTGCCCACCTCGCCGAGCGCCTCAGGGTCGTCGGCGTCGATCCCGTAGAGCGTGGGGTCGTCGAACGCGATCGAGAGCCCAGACTCCCCGTGCTGGAGGAGGTAGTGGAACCGACGGTTGGTGTCCTCGGGCGAGCCGAAGCCGGAGAACATCCGCATCGACCAGACCCGGCCCCGGTACATCGTCGGGTGGATCCCCCGCGTGAACGGCGGCTGACCCGGGTAGCCGATCGCGTCGAACGAGGAGCGCGGGGAGCGGGGCGTGTAGAGGCGTTCGACCGGGATCCCTCCCAAGGTCGTGAACCGCTCCTTGCGTTCGGGGCTCTTCGCGACGGCCGGCGCCGCCACCTCCGCCTCCCAGCGCCGGGTCCGCTCGTCGACCGCGTCGTCCGGCGCGGGCGGCTCCGGACGGCCGGCCGCGGGTGGGGGGGTCGCCCGTCCGGCGGACATCGCCCCAAGAGGGGCGCGGGCGGTGATAACTCCGTGGACGCTAGAGCGAGGCGCCGCCAGGCCCGCCCGGCGCGCGCAGGCCGACAAGGTCGCTCCGCCGTCGACGGTACCAGGGGACTCCCAGACGTTCCGCCCACCGGGGGAAGGCCCGGCCGGTCCAGACGGTGTTGTCGGCGAGGACGAGCGCGCCCGGAGCGAGCTTCGGCTCGATCGTGCGGAGCTCGAAAGAGAGATGGGCCGGGGTGTGGAGATCGTCGTGCAGGAACACGCCGATCGAGGGGAGTTCCGCGACGAGCGTCGGGAGCAGCGACTCGCTGCGACCGATCCGGAGGTCCCAGCCCGGGCGGAGCCGGTCGGGTACCGCCCAACCGCTCGCCTTCCCGCGTGGGATCGCGACCGGACTGTCGCGCAGGGACGGCGCGTCGCCCCGGGCGAACGTCGGGAAGTCGATGGAGTGGAGCGTACCGTGGTGGTTGCGACGCAGGCCGAGCAGGAAGTGGGCGGACGAGACGCCGCTGCTGACGCCCGCCTCGACGACGTGGTCGGGTCGGGTGAGTCGGACGAGCGCGTACAGCTCGAGCGGCGACCGTATCTGCGCATAGGACGCGCGGCCCGCTGCCCGATGGGCCTCGCCGATCTCCCGGTCGTACGGGAGGAGCTCGCCCGCCTCCGCAAGCACGTCATCGACCTGCGCCGGGGACGCGCCCGTAAGCCGCTCGACCCAGCGGCGGTCCGGCACCGCCCGGGGGTCGCGGAGGGCGCGCACGGCTTCTCCGGCCACCGATGAGGCATCCGCGTCGGTCATCGACCCATCCCCACCGGAGCGGACGGTTTCGGAACGAGATGGGCCGACCGGACGTCGAGGCGACTCGAGGACGGGCCGATGGACCGGACGACCTCGTCCCATTCGATGCGCGAGCGGAAGAACGGTGCGTCGACGACCGCGGTCTCGAACTCCCCTCCCTCGCCGGCGACGTTCGTCGCTCGAACCTCCGCGCTCCGTCGCTCGAGCTCGTCGAGGCGCTCGAGGTCGAGCCGCATCCCGAGGAGCTCGGGGCCGAGTGGCTCGGCGGCGAGCTGGACCAATCGGATGTCGAGCCCGGCCGCGATCTCCTCCCGGACGACCCGCCCCGGGTCTTTCCGCCAGAGCGGCGTGTAGACCGGCCGGCCGACCCGGCCGGCGACCTCGAGGAGCCGGCTCCACTGGTACGAGGACTGGATCGCTCCCGCGACGACCCAGCCTCGGGGGCCCGCGATCGCCCGCTCGAGCGCGGCGAGCTCGGCCCGCTCGTCGGCGCCGTCCACCGGAACGAACCGGTGGGATTTCCCCCAGGCCTCTGCCTGAAGGGCGACCAGGTCGAGGTTCGGCGTGTGGAACATCATCGACTCGGGGTCCGACGGCCGGAGCGCGACCAGCTCGTCCACGGCCCTGCCCTGGGTGTCCGCGAGGTACGCCGCGTAGATTGAGTCTTTCCCGCCGGAGACCAGCGCCGTGACCGTCATCGCACCGACCTATGGGAGGCCCAGCCCCGAGCTCCAGCGCACCCGGAGCGCGTCGAGGTCGAGCTCCGCGAGCCGCCGCTCCCCCCAGCGAAGCGAGCCCCCGCGCGGGGTGACCCGTCCCACGCGCGCGACCCGGGAGCGGCCCACCGACCGCAGGAAGTCGGCCTCGCGGCCGGTGGCAACCTCTACGACGAACCGGGAGCCGCCCTCGGCGGCCACCGCGCGACCGGCCGAGTCGAGGCCGACCGCCTCGAGGTCGACGTCGAACCCGAGCCGTCCGCCGAACGCCATCTCGGGCAGCGTCACCGCGATCCCTCCGTCCGA
>JASHWZ010000071.1 GCA_030043865.1 Thermoplasmata archaeon
CTCCGCTTCTTCGACGCTCGCCTCAAAGCGTAACCGGCTTCCGAGCACGCCCGTCGGGGCGTGCCTCACAGGGTCCGCACGAGCGCGATGACGACGAGGATCGCGCCGATGGCGGCGAGGAGCGCTCCGGGCCAGAGGAGCGCGTAGTTGAGGACCCCGTTCGCGCACCCGGCCGACCCGCAGGCCCCGCCGGCGCCGAGGCTCGTGACGAGCCCGTCGGTGCCGAGGAGGAACGCCCCCACGACGAGCGCGGACGCGCCGAGGACCAGTTGGATCCAGCGGGCATCTCGATACGGCGAGTCGACCGCGTCCACCTGAATCCGCGGCAGTACGTAGTTCCCGAGCGTGGACACCGGTCGCGGCACCGGAATGCGGCTGCCGCACCTCTCGCAGAACGAGCTCGTCCGAGGAATGATCGACCCGCAGACGGGGCACGGCCGGGTCGCCATCGGCGGAGGAGCGGCGGTCGGACCTCTTTTACCCGCGCCTCGAGCCGCGCCCCGGGGACCGCGGCAGCTCACGCGGATGGCGCTACGGAGACCAGCGCGACGGCCCCTTCGCCGTCCTCGCCGACGAACAGCGCGCCGGTCGAGGCGTCGAGCGACACGGTCCCCGGTAGGGAGCCCGCTCCGAGGGAGTACGTGGTGACGAGCGTGTTCGTGTCCGCGTTGACGACCGCGATGTCCCCGCCGGCCGCGCACGAGACGTAGAGCAACTGCGTCGCCGGATTGTAGACGTAGTCGTCCGGCCAACCGCCGAGCGTCAGCGTCGCGACCACCGTGTCCGTGGTGGCGTTGAGGACGACCATCTGGGCGCCGGGGTCGTCGAGGAGGCCCCCCAGCATGACGTAGATGAGGCCGTTGACCGGATCGAAGAACGTCGCGGTCGGCCCGAACGGACCGGGCAGCGCGATGCTCCCGAAGACCGTTCCGTTCAGTTCGCCGACCAGCTGCAGCGAGTCGTAGCCCCGCGCCGGGAAGTAGATCACGTGCGAGCTGGGGTTGATCGCGAACCCGTTGCCCCCACCGGGATTCGGCGCGAGGTACGTCGTCTGGAGGATCCCGTACGTGGAGGGGCTCACGTCCAGGAGCGCCGGGTTGTTGTTCGCGAGGACGAACAACTGGCCCGTCCCCGGGTCGTACTGGTCGCCCACCATGTACCCGAACCCGGCGAGCCCGACGGTCGCCGCGATGGAGTCGTTCGCGGTGTCGATGACCGTCAGGTTGCTGCTCCAGTCGTCCGAGACGAAGAGCCGTCCGTTGGCCGGGTCGAGCGCCATCGCTCGGGCGTCCTGGTGGGTCGACAGGGTGGCGATCCGGTCGAAGCAGGTCGCGTTGAAGATCGAGACGTTCTGAGAATACTCCGCGCTCACGTAGAGCTCGTTGTCGGCGGGGTCGTAGAGGACTCCCTGGGGCCACTCTCCGACCGGAAGACTAGCGACGACCCGACCCGCCGGATGGCCGACGGCCGAGAAGCAGACGTCGCGTGCCGGAGCGACGGGGACGAGATACAGCAGGGCGGCGACCAGCAGCGCCGCGACCGCCACCGCGCCGAGGACCGACCACCACCGGTGGGGGAAGGCGTTCATCGGCTCCGTCCGGGCATGGGAGGGAGGGCGCCGGGCCTCTTCGTCCTTGCGGACCGTAGCCGCGGCCCCGAGGGAGGTCCGTTCGGTAGCGTTTAAGCGGGAGTGGTACGTCCTGCGCGCGTGGTGGCCGAGGGCCGGTCCCGATGCGACGGCGGACTCGGACCGACCGCGGGTTCGCCAGCGGTTTCCCGACGAGGAGGACCCTCGTGACCCGCCCCCAGAGCGGGATCTTCGCCGTCGGCACCCCGTCCCATACCTATCTGGAGTTCGACCAGCGGACCGGCACCGACGCGACATCGCTCGTCGCGTCGATCGCCGGACTCCGGGATCCGGGCACGACCATGGACGGGATCGATGTTGTCTCGGGCTTCCGACCCGAGCTCTGGCGGAGCCTTCGCCCCGCGGGGCTCCCCGAGGCCGTCATCGGGTTCAACGAGCCGGTCCGCGGGATCGAGGGGTTCTCGATGCCGGCGACCCAGCACGACGCGGTCGTCTGGCTGGCGGGCAGCTCGTATGACGTGGTGTTCGATGCTGCACGCCAGGTCGTCGCGGCGGTGGCGAAGTCGGCGACCCTCGCCGACGAGACCGCGGGATGGTCGTACCGCGCGGACCGCGACCTCACCGGTTTCATCGACGGCTCGAAGAACCCGAGCCTGCTCGACGCGCAGGACGCCGCGCTGATCCCCGATGGAGTTCCCGGTGCCGGGGGGACCATCCTCCTGCTGCAGAAGTGGACGCACGACGTCGGCCCGTGGGAGTCGTTGCCGACCGCGGAGCAGGAGAAGGTCATCGGTCGCACGAAACCCGACAGCATCGAGCTCGACCCTCGGCCGAACGATTCGCACGTGGCGCGGACCGACCAGGACGACTTCGGGACGATCTTCCGGCGGAACATGCCGTTCGGCACGGTGGCCCATCACGGCACGATGTTCGTCGGCTTCAGTCCCGAGCAGGGACGCCTGTCGCGGATGCTGGAGAGCATGGCGGGGCGCGTGACCGGCGAGCGCGATGCGCTCACCCGGTACACGACCGCCGTGACCGGTTCCTACTACTTCGTGCCGTCGATCGACGCGCTCCGAGAGTTCGCGGCCTCGTCGTAGGGCGACGATGCCGCGCCCCCGCTCGGGTCGTCCGTCGGTCCTGGGACGCGTGAGCGCGGTCATCGCCCGGGTCCCACGGGGCAAGGTCGTCACCTACGGCGACGCGGCCGCCGCGGCCGGTTTCCCGCACGCGGCGCGGCTGGCGGTCCGGGCCCTCCACGCTTCGGACGGGCTACCCTGGCACCGGGTAGTGGCGGCCGGTGGTCGGATCGCGCTTTCGGGGGAGGACGGGCGGGAGCAGCGGCTCCGCCTCGAGATGGAGGGGGTTGAGTTCCGGAGCGGGCGGGTCCGGATGGACCGTCACCGATGGGCACCGCCGGGGCCGGGCGGGTCGGTCGACCGCTCGCGCCGCTCCGGGCCTTCGGGTCGGAGGGGTCGAGCGACGGTGGTGGGCAGACGGAGCGCGCGCAACATCGCGACGAACCGGGGGTCGTCGCGCAGGAGATCGAAGGACACGTCCTGATACACGTTCCACAGCACGCGGTCCCCCTCCCGGAAATCCCGGTCGAGCAATTCGAGCGCGTGCTCCCGGTCACCGAGGAGCGCGTACAACGTCGCCGCCCCGCCCGCGTTGAAGTACCCGCCGAGGGTGCCGCGCTCCCAGCGCTCGAGCAGCGCTCGGGCCTCCTCCGGCTCTCCCAGGAACGTCAGCACGGCCGCTCGGGACAGCCGGGGGAGCAGCAGTTCGCTCCCTCGCAACGGCTCGACGATGCGCCGGGCCTCGTCGTCGCGCCCGACGGCGGCGTACAGGCC
>JASHWZ010000072.1 GCA_030043865.1 Thermoplasmata archaeon
CGAGATACTTCGCGGCCAAGGAGAGGAGGCTCCGTGCCTCCTTCGGGTACTCCTTGAAGCGATAGGTGCGGTCGTAGTAGTCGGCGAGCGCCCCATGAAGGACCGACCGGCTCACGGTCGGTCGAAGATACCCGCCCAGAAAACCCTGCGGCGTCGCGGGGAGGGCGCCCCCCGACTTCGCTGGGGGGCGTCGGGGGCACCGATCACTTGGTAGGCAATTCTATTTAGTAGATTATTCTACCTAAACCGATGGCGACGTCTGTCAAGATGCGGGAGCGAGACAAGCAACGCTTAGACCGGCTCCAGGGCGCACTGATGGCTCGAGAGGGGCGTCGGGTTCCTCAGCAGGCGCTCCTCGCGTGGCTCGTGGACCTCGGTGAAGCGGAGGAGCAACGCTCGACCGGCGACGCCGCTCGCCCGATGAGTCCGCACGAAGTTACGAACCTCAAGAAGCTGGTCGTACGCACCGGGGTCCGCACCCGTGAGGAGGAGATCGACACCGTTCTCGCAAGGGCGCACCGGTGACGGTCCTCCTGGACACCGGGGTCGTATTCGCCTTCCTCAACGCCGACGATGAGCGGCATGCTACGGCGGTAGAGCTCGTTTCCCGAATCGCCCGACGAGAGTTCGGCCAGCCGTTCGTCACCGACCACGTCATCGACGAACTGTTCGTCCTGGTCCGGGTGCGTACGCGATCCGCGGCGCTCGAAGAGTCCCTGCGACGCTTTCTACCCCTACCCTCCCCGGCGCTGCGGGACCTCAAGGCCGTCTCGCTCGGGACGTCTGTTCTGGAACCCACGTGGGAGGTGTTCCGACGGTACCGAGATCAGCATCTTAGCTTCACGGACGCCAGCCTGATCGTGTCGTTACGGGAGTTGAGGATCGATCGTCTCGCGACTTTCGACCGTCGGTTGGCGCGGTTGATTCCCCGCGCGGAGTAGGTCGCGGACGCCCGGCTCTCGTCCTCACGCCGGCCTCCGGCGAGGCGCGCCTCGGGCCCATCCGCGTTGCGGGCACTTTTTACTCTCCGAACCCTCGTGACGCTTATCTGCCGACCGCGGGTGGCACGCTCCACGTTCCGCTCGGGAGAAGGCTCGTGACCAAGACGTTCCTCCTGCTCCAACTCGATAGCGAGGGCGCCCCCTATTCGGAGGTCGCGGAGCTCCTCGAGGACCTCGGGTTCCGACCGGAGACGGAAGGGTACGACTTCCTCTACGAGTGGGGGCGTCCCGCGTCGGTGCCCGAGACCCTCGACCTCGCCGACCGGATCCAGGAGACCCTCCGGGGCAAGCGGGTCGGCTTCCGCATCGAATCGACGGAGGAGTGACCCATCGGCCCCGCGGGGCCGATGCGCGTCCGCCGCCCGCCGCGCGAACGAGGGTTCGATGGCGATCCTCGGGATCGAGTCGACCGCCCACACGGCGTCGGTCGGGATCGTCGGCGACCGGGCGGAGGTCCTCGGGCTCGCCTCGGACATGTACCGGCCGCCGGCCGGCGGGATCCACCCGCGGGAGGCAGCGAACCACCACGTCGAGCTCCTTCCCGGCCTCGTCCGCCAGGCCCTGGACGCCGCCGGAGTGGGACCCGAGTCGATCGACGCGGTCGCGTTCGCCCAGGGACCCGGCCTCGGACCGTGCCTGCGGGCGGGCGCGACCGTCGCCCGGATCCTCGCGCTCTCGTGGGAGAAGCCGCTGGTCCCCGTGAATCACTGCGTCGCGCACGTCGAGATCGCCCGGGTCCTGAGCGGGCTCGACGACCCGCTGCTCCTCTACGCGAGCGGGGGCAACACCCAAGTGATCGCGTACGGCCGGGGTCGCTATCGGGTGCTCGGCGAGACGCTGGACGTGGGCATCGGAAACTTCCTCGACAAGCTCTGGATCGAGCTCGGGGGGACGTTCCCGGGCGGACCCGCCCTCGAGCTCGAAGCTCGCCAGGGCCACGAGCTCGTCGAGCTCCCGTACTCGGTCCACGGGATGGACGTCGCGTTCTCGGGCATGCTCACCGCTGCGCTGGCACAGCATCGCAAGGGCGTCGGACGGCCCGACCTTGCGTTCTCCGTCGAGTCGACCGCGTACGCGATGTTGACGGAGATCACGGAGCGAGCGCTCGCCCACCGCCAGCGGGACAGCGTCGTGCTGGGTGGCGGCGTCGCCTGCAACGAACGCCTCCGGTCGATGGTCCGCACGATGGTCGAGGAGCGCGGGGGCACGATGTTCGCCCCGCCGCGCGCGATGTGCGTGGATAACGGGGCGATGATCGCGTGGACCGGGCGGCTCGCCTTCGACGCCGGGCTGACGGTCCCCGTCGAGTCCTCGGCCGTGCAACCGCGCCAGCGGACCGACCTCGTCCCCACACCGTGGCGGCCGGCCTAGGGGCGCCCTCGCCTTTTTGGTCGGCGCCCGCCTCCGCCCGGCGTGGACGAGGCCGAGGTCGTCGTCGTGGGCGGTGGCCCCGCCGGGAGCACGGCGGCCGACCGACTCGCCGCGCGGGGGCACGACGTCCTGGTGCTCGAAGAGCACGGCCGCATCGGCCTCCCCGTCCAGTGCGCGGGCCTCGTCTCGCAACGCGTGCTCGACCTCGCCGGCGCGACGACGTTCGTCCGGACGTCCGTCCGCGGGGCGACGGTGTTCGGTCCGAGCCTCGGGTCGGTCTCGTTCAAGGCGGCCGAGGCGCGGGCGTTCGTCATCGACCGAGGGGGGCTCGACGTTCACCTCGCGGACCGCGCGGCGCGTCGCGGGGCGCGCTATCGCGCCGGTCAACGGTTCGACGGGATCGTCCGCCGGGAGGGCGGCCGAACGGTGCTCCGCCTCACGGCGTCGGACGGCGCGACGTCGGAGGTCGCGGCCCGGCTCGTCGTCGGCGCCGACGGCGTCTCGAGCGCGGTCGCCCGTGCCTTCCGCCTGCGTCGCCCGGTCGAGATCCTCCCGGCGTTCGAAGCCGAGTACCCGCGGAGTCCGGGGGACGCGGAGCAGGTTGAGGTGTACCTGGGCCGCCGGTTCGCGCCGGGGCTCTTCGGCTGGTGGATCCCGGACGGCGCCGGGGGGGCCCGGGTCGGCGTCGCGGCGGACGCCGACGGGACGAGCGCTCGCGTCTACTTCGACCGCTTGGTCGACTACCTCACCCGCCGGTTCGGGACGCGGCTCGCGAACCCGACCGCGTACCTCGTCTCGGGGATCCCGATCGGCTCGGTACCGAAGACGCACGGGGCGGGGGTGCTGTTGGTCGGGGACGCCGCCGCGCAGGTGAAGCCGCTCTCGGGCGGCGGGATCTACACGGGGATGCGGTGCGCGGAGATCCTCGCGGACGTCGCCGACGACGCGCTCCGTCGCGGGGACCTTTCCGAGTCCGCGCTCGCCGAGTACGACCGACGCTGGCGGGCCGAGCTCGGCGAGGAGTTCCGGCGCGCGCTCTACCTGCGCCGCCTATACACCCGGCTCTCCGACGCGGAGCTCGACCAGGTGGTGGCGGCCCTCCAGGGCGCGGAGCTG
>JASHWZ010000073.1 GCA_030043865.1 Thermoplasmata archaeon
GGGTCCGCTCGAGGAGATCGTGGCCCAGCTCAAGAGCGAGCCGGGAAAGAACATCATGGTGGACGGGGGACCCACGCTCGTGAACGAGTTCCTCGAAAAGGGACTCGCCGACGAGTACCGCATGGCCGTCTGGCCCGTCGTCTACGGCCGGGGCCCCGCGTACTGGCCGAAGCTCCAGAGCCAGCGGACCCTACGGCTTCTGTCGGCGAAGACGATGCCGTTCGGAGAGCTCGTGCTCCACTACGAGGCCGTTCGGTAGGGAGGTTCCGATGCGCAAGGTGCTGATGGTGATGTTCTCCACCCTGGACGGCCGAGCCCAATTCCCGATCACTCCCCCACCCGCCACGCCGGAGGAGGCCGACGAGGAAGACCCGATGTGGAAGCCGCGCTTCGATTCGATCGATACGCTCCTCTTGGGGCGGAAGTCCTACGAAGCCTGGTCGGCGTTCTGGCCGAAGCGCAAGGACGACCCGACGGCGGGAGCGTGGCAGAAGGAGTTCTCGCGCTTCGCGGACCGCTGCCGGAAGGTCGTCTTCTCCAAGTCCTTGAAGGAGGCGACGTGGGTCAACTCGGAGATCGTCCGCGGCAGCCCACGCGAGGTCGTGGCGGCGCTGCGTAAGACAAAGGGCCGCGACCTCGCCCTGGGCGGCGGCCCCCGGCTGGCCCAGTCGTTCGTCGCGGACGAACTGGTGGACGAGATGCTGATCGAAGTGTTTCCCTCGATCGTCGAGAAGGTGAAACCGTTCTTCCACACGATCGACGACCCGGACTTCCCGGAGGATCGCATCCCCATCGGCGCGCCGGGGCGGCACGACTTCCGCCTCCTCGAGGCCAAGCCGCTGAAGGACGGGACGCTCTTCCTGCACTACGCGCGATCGAAGTAGGGACGCGACCCGAAGCGCGCACCCCGGGCGATTCTGCCCACCGGGCCGGGGGCGGGGCGCGCCGGCAGTCCAAGCCCGAGCTTCGTACTCACGACGCGCCTCCGTACGGGGTACGCGGGCACGTCCCACGGTAGACTCTCGGAATATCTTCGCCCAGTGTTTATCCGCGGGTCTCCCCGTGGACACCCGATGACCGGCGCGAGAGGGCGATTCGGAAAGAACGCAACTCGAGCGACCGTCCTCTTCGCCGCGTTGGTCACCCTCGGCCTGGTCGCGCTCCTAGTGAGCTCGACGTCCGTACCCGTGATCTCTACTCCCCGGTCGAGCGAGTTGAGAAGCATGTTTCCGGGCGACCTCTGCCAGGGGGAGAGCTGGAACACTTCGCACCTCTTGGTGGAGACCGGGGGCTGCCAGGCATTCTTCACGATCGACTACTCTCCGAACTCGAGCTACTGGATCGGGCCCGGCGCGTACAACCTCTCGTTCTCCATCCCCTGGATCGCCGAGATCAATACGAGCGGCGGGCTCGTCGAGTTGGCGAGCCCTCTCTCCGTCGCTTCCTGGACCGCGAGCGTGATCTCCACGCCGAACGAGGTGAACGTGACCTTGAACCAGACCATCAACGTGACCGCCGCTTCGGGCGAGTGGATTCCGAACGACACCGGGTTCGGGTCGGGTCCGCAATGGTCGATCGGAGCGCCGGTTGTCGGCACGGTCGTCTTCGTGGTCACGTTCCATCTGCTCAACGTGACCTCCAGCTCCTCCGCGAGTGCCGCCCAGAACACGACCTACTCCGTGAAGTTCGACATGTGGACCGCGCACTGGCCGTGGGCTTCCTCCGCCGACCAATTGGGGATCGGGCTCACTTCGCTGGGCGTAGAGGGGTCTCACTTCGCGTACAATGCCACGAATCGGTCGCTCGCGGACATCTCGAACGCGACCGGGCAGTCGTTCGTCAGCCTTGTCTTCGGTGACCAGGCCGGCACGTACGCCGGGGGAGGGCAGCTGGAGAATGCGTCGGTGGGTCTGCAGGCGGGTCTGTTCACCGCGGCGAACCCTCTGCGGGAAGCGGTAGCGCTGCTGTCGTTCGACGGGGTCCCGGGAGGGTACTTCAACCTCGCATACGACCCCTGGGTCGACTTTTCACCGGGGAGCTCCGTGACGACGCCCCCGCCATCGCACAACGCCCCGATCGCACCGGACTACGGGTTCCTCACCGGCGTCATCGCCGCGGGCTCGCTGGCCGCGGTCGCCGCCGCGTCCGTGGTGGTCATACGCAGACGACGCCTTCGTCGCGAGGGCGAAGAGCTCGTCCAAGGAATGAACCGCGTCATCCGTGGCGAAGGGAAGCCTCCCGACCGACCGTGACCGGGGAGGACCCTTCGGTCATGGCGGACGCTCAATGGAGCGGGGTGCGAGCCGCGATCGACGCGACCCTACCGGGTCGTTCCACGGTACATGCGAACGCGAACCCGAAACCGTCTCGATCGGATGGTCCCCCGGCCGAACAGGTTCGATTGGCGCTCCGCATCGTTCTCCATCTCGCTCGTCTCGGACGGCCCGAAGAGGGCGATGTCGCAGGGCCGGAAACCACGCAGCAGGGCATCGCGGCGAGCCTCCGGGCGACCCAGGGGGCCGTCTCCAAGGTCTTGAGTCAACTCGGGGCGGTCGACGTGGTGCGCCACGCGACTCACCATGTCCGCGGCGAGGATCGGCGGATGCGCGTGTACTTCGTCACCGCGCAAGGTCGGGAACTCGTCCAGCGCTACCGCGCGAGATTCGGTGACGTTCCTCCTCCGTAGCTACTCGAGCGCGCGGCACCGGCCGCAGGGTACGACCGACCAGCAAGTGATCCGGGAGAGTCCTCTCGCTGGAACGGCGGCGGGTCCGACGGCCTCGGCCGTCGATTCTCCGCTAGTCGCGGGGGGCGGCGCCACGTCAGCTGCGCGCACGTGGGCGTCGCGCCGGGGATAAATAGACCTCTCTGGATTCCGGCGCATGGCCGCCAAGTCTCCCTCCAGCCGTGAGGCCCGATTCGCGAAGGCCGTCCTCCGCCAGAATCTTCAGGTCCGTCCGGGCGAGAACGTCATCATCGAAGGATGGGACCGGTTGCTCCCGTGGGCGACCGCGCTCGCGCGCGAAGCGCGGCGGATGAAGGCGCACCCGCTGGTGCTCTACGACAACGACGACTCGTTCTGGGACTCGGTCGACGCCCACGAGGACGAAGTGCTCGGCGCGGCTCCGACGCACGAATGGGCCGCGCTCGGCAAGACGAACGTCTACATCCACATGTGGAACGCCGGGGACCGGATCCGCATGGAGGCGCTCGGCCCCGGGCGCGCCGAGAAGATCTTCGGCTGGAATCCCGCCTGGTACAAGACCGCGTCCAAGGCCGGCCTGCGGGGGAGCCGTCTCGACATCGGTCGGCCGTTCCCCAATCTCGCGAAGGCGTACAACGTCGACCTGGCGGCGTGGATGGACCAGTTGGTGGAGGGGACCCTGGTCGACCCGGCGGAGCTGAACGCCGTCGGCCGACCGATCGCGCGGGCGCTCGAGCGCGGCCGCCACGTGCGGATCTTCGACGACCACGGGACGGACCTCACCCTCGGTCTGAAGCACCGCAAGGCGCGGGTCGACACCGGTCGAGTTTCGAAGGAGGACCAGCGGACGCCGTTCGGCATGCTGACGCTGCTACCGGCCGGCGTCGTACGGGTCGCCGTGGACGAGTCAACGGCGGACGGCACGATCGTCGCCAATCGTTCGAGCTACACCGAGGTCGGCATGTCGACGGGGGGCCGATTCGAGTTCCGCCGCGGTCGCCTGGTGCGGCACCACTACGACACCGGAGCCCCCTACTTCGACAAGCCGTACGCGAAGGGCGGAAAGGGTCGGGACCGACCCGGGTACCTCGCCATCGGCCTGAATCCGAAGCTCCACAACACGCCACAGATGGAAGACCGGGAGGCCGGTGCGATCACGGTGTCCGTCGGGAACAACGAGTTCATCCCGGGCGGGAAGAACAAGGCGAACTTCACCGGCATCGTGGTGAACGTCGGAGCGCGCGTCGAGGTCGACGGCAAGCCTCTCCGAATCCCCAGCTGACGGCGGACGGATCCCCGTCGAACCATCGCCGCCCGTGCCTTGACCGAGCGCCGGACCGGAGCCCCCAACGTCGTCGCGCACCGGTGGCCCGCGTACTACCGGTGGACGTCGAAACGACCCCCGCGCGACCTGTTGCTCCAGGTCCTCCAGCACATCGAGTGGGAGGGCGGCGCTCCGCGCCGGCGGAGAGCGATCGAGATCGGCTTCGGCGCGGGGAACGATACCCTCGAGCTGCTACGACGGGGCTGGGAGGTCCTCGCGATCGACGCGGAGGCGTCGGCGGCGGAGTTCCTTGCGGGTCGGGTCCCGGACGCCTGGCGATCGCGCCTGACGACGCTGGTCGCGCCGATGGAGGGACTCCGCTTCCCTCGCACGGACCTCGTGTACGCGAGCTTCTCCCTCCCGTTCTGCGACCCCGACCGATTCCCCGAGCTGTGGAGGAATCTCAGGAGCGCGGTCCGACCGGGCGGCCACGTCGCGGTCGTCCTGTTCGGTGATCGCGACGAGTGGCACGGGAGGCGTCGGTTCTCCTTTCACAGTCGCCGACAGGTCGCCGGTCTCTCGCGCGGCTGGAAAACCGAGATGCTGCGGGAGACCGTCGAAGAAGGGCGCTCGTTCGAGGGCCCGAAGCACTGGCACTTCTTCGAGTTGATCCTCGAAGCGCCGAGGCCACGACGGGCCGCGGTGGGTCACGCGATGCGCAGGAATCGTGCGAGGCGGGCGCCCTGATTCGGGGTCAAGGCGAAGCACTTGGGCCCGAAGGCGGAGTTGACCCAGATCCGAGTGCGTCCATGGGAGTCGGTGCGGTTCCATCGGAAGTGTCGCACGTCGGTCCGCGTCACCTCCCGAAGATCGGTCCACGCGTAGGTGAACTCGACCAGCCCATTATCGACAACCAGATACATCGGCGAGATGCCGAGACGGCGAACCGATGGGAAGAGGAACATGAGCAGGAACAGCACCCCCATCGCCCCATAGGTCGCTCCCGCGAGCCCGATCTCCCACGTCGAGGTGAAGGGACTCCCAGACCGCCACCAGAGAGCGTAGAGCGTCACGCCAACGATCGGAATCAGGGCGAGCCCCACGGTCCGGCCCAGCCACCAGCGCTGCTCCGCGGGAACCCACTCGACCGGGGGCGACGTCGCGGTCGCCATCGGCCGGACGAAGGCCATCCACCCCCTAATCGTTTCGGGCGGGCAGGATCCCCGAAACTCGAGGGGCGATCGCGTCCCGGCGCAATCCCCCTAGTAGGCGTTCGGGTCGTATCGGTTCGGGTCCGCTCCCGGGGAGTCGTACAGCTCGATCTGGTTACCGTCGGGGTCCCGAAAGTACGCGACCCGAAAGTTCGGGGTCGCCATCATCGGTCCGTCGTAGTGCTTCATCTTCTCGGGAGCGATCCCTCGGGCGCCCAGCGTCGCGAGGAACGTGGTGAGGTCGTCCACCCGAAACGCGAGATGGTCCCACCCCTCGCCCGGGACGTACGGGACGGCGTAGGGATTGCCGACGGGATAGTAGTTCAACTCGATGCGCAGCCCCGAGTGCGGGTCCACCAACATCACTCCCGTCGCCTCCGGGGGGTTCTCGGTGGGAGCCTGGCTCCCCGGAGGGAGAGCCAGCCCGAAGGTTCGCATGTAGAAGTCGACCGATCGGGGCAGGTCTGTGACTCGGATCCCGTAGTAGCTCAGGTACATGCCCGAGAAGCCGCGACCGGCTACTTAATCGAGGTCGGGGCGGCCCCGAACGGTCCACTCGAAGCACCGTTCCGCCCTCTCCGGTCCAAGCTAAAGTAATCCCGGGGGTTTCCCGGGTCCTCGGCATGCCCGCCGACGGCTCCCCCACTCCACGACCCCGGTTCCGGGACCCCCAAGTGAACCTGTATTCGGGCGCGATCGAAGCGTCCCTTCGGTTGTACCGAGATACCCTCGGATTCCCCGAGACGTTTCGAACTCCACGGCAGGGCCCTCCCGACCACGTCGAGCTACGCGCGGGCCCCTGGTCGTTGGGGATCGCGACGTTCGATGCCCTCGAGAGTCAACACGGGATCGCGACCCGGCCCGGCCCCCCGCGCGGCGAGCTGGCACTGTGGGTGGACGACGTCGACTCCGCGTTCTCCTGGCTGGTTTCCCAAGGCGTCGCGCCCGAACGGGCTCCGGAGGAGTTCGGCAACGAGCGCTACACCTTGCGAGATGCGCGACTGCGCGATCCCGATGGCAATCGCGTCGTACTGGTCGCCCGAGCCGGCGAAAGTCCTACCCCTTCGAACGCCGCGGGGGCGAACCCCCGGTTCTCGGACCCGTTGTTCAATCTCTACGTGCAGGACGTCGAGCGATCCTTGCGGCTGTATCGCGATGCGCTCGGGTTCTCCGAGACATTCCGAACCCCGAGGGCGGGCGCTCCCGAGCACGTCGAGGTGAAGCTGGGCGGCCTCCTCCTGGGGATATCGACGGTCGAGGCGCTGCGGCGCGTGCACGGCCTCGACGGAGGCGGAGGTCCTCCGCGGTCGGAAGTGGTCGTCTGGGCCGACGACGTCGACTCGGCCCATGCGTGGCTCACCGCCTCAGGATACCCTTCGCTGAGCACCCCGCACGACTTCGCGGGGACGCTCCGGTCGGGCTGGGTCGCCGACCCCGACGGGAATCCGATCCAGGTCGTCGCGCGTCGATAGTTCGAGCACCGCCGGCGGTCGCTCAGGACCGAATCGGCCGGGCACCGAGCGCGCGGTACGGTTCGAGCCGTTCGTCGAGCGACGGTCGGAGCCGGTGGCGGCGAGCGTCGTCGATCAGCGCCCGTTCGAACGGCGTCAGGTCGCGCAGAAAGGAGAACCTCCGGGCGGCCTCGTCGCAGAGGCGGTTCCAGTTCTGCCGACGACTTCGCCCGATGAGCCGGTCGAGATCCGGCCACTCCTTCCGACCGGCGGAGAGGGTGCCGAGGACCCGCTCGGGGTCGAATCCCTGGCGCTCGTTCCACAGCTTCGCCACCGCGAGCAGTCGCGTCAAGTTCTGGTCGAAGCCCTTCTGACCGTAACGGACCGCATCGTAGAGGTCTCGTTCGGTCGCCCGTTGCTGGATCGCTCGGAGCTTTTCGGCGATCGCCTCCTCGAGACGAAGGCAGGGGATCTCGGGGGCCGCGAACGGGAGCGACGGGTAGTACAGCTGAGGGATCGGCCGCCACCGAGCGGCCGGGAGGAACGGTGCCTCGCGGTAGCTGATCTCGAGCCGGAACCGGCCCTCGTCCCACTCGTGGCGGTATTCCACCGCGCACGCCCAGTTCCTCGCCGCGGTCCGATACGGGTCGGCCACTCGGAACGTCACCCCGAAATGCGGCGAAGCGAAGCCCGCATCGAGCACCTCCCGGGGATCCTCCGGAAGCCCCGCGTTGGTGAAGTCGAGGTCCTCGCTCAACCGACCGGCGTCGCCGGTCACCATCATCCGGACGTACGTCCCGCCCTTGAAGACGAGCCGCTCGACGGTCCCGGCGCTCGCCAAGGCGTCCAGCGCGTAGAGCAGCACC
>JASHWZ010000074.1 GCA_030043865.1 Thermoplasmata archaeon
CCGGGAACGAGGGGGCGAAGGTCCGGACCCGGGGGAGCAGCCGAACGGGCGCTCCGACGGAGCACGACCGTCACCTCGCACCGGTCGTCCGGATCCGCGGGCCCGATCCGACGCGCGCCGGGGGCGCCCGCGCGTTCACTTCCCGCCAACGCTCGCCACGACGGGTCGGGTTGCATGAGGGACCTCGCGGGCCGAGCGCATCGGGCCCGAAAACGGTCGTCGTTCGCGAGTCGGGCGGCTCGTCGGCTCACCCGAGCGCGCGGGCGAGGGCGAAGAACGCCTCCGGCGGCAGCTCCTCCGGCCGGAGGCGGGCCCAGTCCGTCGGCCAACCGGCCGCGCTCGCGAGGTCACGGGCCGACCGCCCGTCGGTCGCGAGCCGCGGCAGGAGGTTTCCGAGTTGCTTTCGGCGAGCGGAGAACAGCACGCGGACGATCCGCTCGAACCGGGCGGCCGACGGGACCGGCAGGGCGTCCGTTCGCGCGACGTGCACCACGATCCGGCTCTCGACCTCGGGCACCGGCCAGAACGACTCGGCCGGGACGGTCCGATACAGCTCGACCGTACCGTACAGGCGAGCGAGGAGCGAAAGCCGGCCGTACTGCTTCGACCCGGGCTCGGCGGCCAACCGTTCGGCGACCTCCCGCTGCACGAGCGCGACCCAGCGCGGGACCCGCCGCTCGAGGAGTCGCACGAGGATCGGCGTCGCGACGGAGTACGGAAGATTCCCGACGGCCGCCGCGGCGGGCGGCAGGGGTACCTGGAGCGCGTCGCCCTCGACCACGGAGACCCGGTCGCCGAACGTCGAGCGCAGGTGGCCCGCGAGCCGCCGGTCCCGCTCGACCACCGTCACCGGACCGAGGCCGCGGCGCAGGAGGGCCGCGGTCAGGATCCCGAGGCCGCCGCCGACCTCGAGGACCGGTCGGCCCGGCCCGAGCTCGACCAACGCGGCCTCGGCGTCGGCGACGAACGGGTCGACGAGGAACGACTGCCCCCAGCCTTTCGAGGGCCGGACCCCCAGCTCCTCGAGCCGGCGCCGGACCTCGGCGGGCCGCTCCGGCACGCCGGTCGTCGACGGCGCGGCGCGGCTACGGAGCGACGAAGAGGCGGTACTTGTCCTCGACACCGCTCAGTTCCTGCTCGATCCGGCCGACGATCAGCTTCTCGGGGGACTTCAAGTGGCAGCGTTCCTCGAGGTCGTGGAGGCTCGCGAACGGCGCGCGCTTGCGTTCCTCGACGATCTGCTGCATCGTCTTCTTGCCGATCCCGGGCAGGAGCTCGAGAAGGTGGAACCGCCGGGAGACCGCGGGGGAGTCGTTGAAGAACCGAAGGTACCGGGGCTCGTTCGACGTGACGATCTTCTCGAGCGTGCCGGGAAGCTCCGACCGGCCCGCGACCGTCAGCTCGTCGTAACCGATCCGCCGCCGGACGTGGTCGATGGGCGGCGGCGCTCCGGCGACGGGCACGAGCGGGATGCGCCCGCCGGCCGCGAGCTTGCTGCCGGGCCGGGGCACGAGCTCGAACAGCTTGAGCTCGTCCTCACCGATCGCGAGGGCGAGCGGCTCCCGGTGGAACCCCCGCTCGGTCTGCCGACCGTTCGGCAGGTAATCCAGGACGTACGCGTAGTTTTCCACGGGCCGGGCCCCCGTTCATCGGTGCTGGGCCACGATCTCGAGGAGGCGCGTGATCTGCGCCTCGTCGAGCACGACCCGCTCTTTCGAGAAGAGGAGTCGGATCTCTTCCGGGTACTGCGGGAGGGTGTCCGCCACCTTCACCGCGACGTTCGCGTCGACGTACGGCAGGGTCCGGAGCTCCGCGATCAGCCGGTCGGTCGCCTCGGTCGTGAGCCGGGCGAACGCCTCCGCGTGCTGGAGGGCGAGCCCCGCCTCGCGGGGGAGCGTCCGGTGTGTCGCCTCGTCGTTGAGCAGGTCGCGCACGCGCGCGAGCGGGACGGGCTCAGGCACGGGGCCCTCCGGGACGCGCGACCGGCAGGAGATGCACGGGGGTCGCGATGAGCTCCTTGCGCTTCCCGCCGTCGAGGAACTCGATCCGGTACGCCCGACCGCTGCGGCCGATCACCGTGCAGACCCGACCCTGGTAGCGCGGGTGCGGTTGTCCGTGCGGGTCGGACGGTTCGATCCGGACCATCACCTTCTCGCCGACCGCGAACTCCCGCAGGAACCGGGTCACGGGCGGCAGCCCGCGCTCGCGGACGTCCTTCGTGAACACGCCGCGCGAGCGGGAACGGAACCCCTTCGAGCTCTTGACCATCTACGTCGCCTCCGTGTCGTGGATCTCCGTCACGTCCAGGAAGTCGACCTTGAGGGGTACGCCGACGAGGCCGGCCAGGCTCGGTTCGGTGCGACCGCCATCTCCTTCCACCCACTCCTTGACGTAGGTCCCCGCCTCGGTCCTCAGCTCGAGCGTGAACCGCCCTTCGGAAGCCTCGACGACGTGCGCGGCGACGATCCGACGCGTTCGGACGCGGTCGGCTCGACGATGCGCGACGCGGGTAGGAGTCCGCTGAGCGATCGCTCGGGCGAGCGCGAGGTCCAATGCCTCATTAACCTTTGCCACCGCCGCATCGCCTCGCACGCCGACGCGGTAGCTCTTGTCGGGGTTCGCCTCCTTCACCCGGACCACTTCCCGCGCATCGGTGCGGGCGAGTCCTTCGACCTCCACGCGGCCGGCCGCGCCCGCGGCGAGCTCGTCGGCGATCGCGGCGAGGTCGAGGGTCCGTCGCCGCGGCCGGAGCACCTCGAGCACGAACGGACGACCGCGGCCGAGCATCCGGGCGTCGATGTCCTCCCGGCCCATCCCGTGGAACCGGGTGCCGGCGCCCCCGCTCGCGCGGAGGAACGGCGCGCCGACGATCTCCTCGACGCTCTCGGGATAGGTCTTCCCGGTGCCGCCGCACGCGGCGCAACCGCGGCCGCCGCAGCGGCGGCACGGCCAGCGCGTCTGCGGCAGCGTCCGGTCGAGCTTGCGATACCGCCCGCGGAAGTAGATCGGAAGGACGGTCGTCTCCACGCGCCCCACCGCAAGGTCGGCGAGGAAGACGACGTCCGGGTCGTCCGGTCCGCCCGAAGCGCCGGTTCGAACCTCGATCCGTTTCCCCAGCTCCCGGTTGAACGCGAGCCGAGCGCTCTCGCCCCACTCCGTGCCGACCTCGGTCCAGAGCGCCTCCTCGCTCGCGAGGAGCTCGGGCTCCCAGCGGGAGCCGCACGTGAACCGATGCCACTCGAGCCCGTCGGCCGCGCGGGTCGCCCGCTCGACCCAGCCGTCCAGCCGGTCGAACAACCCGCCGCAGACGGCGCACGCGCCCTCCGGAGCGGTCGCGTTGACACCGAGGAGCGCGCGCAGGCGCGCCGCCCGCTCGGGGTTCGAGAGGCCGTGACCGAGGCGGCCGAACAACCGACCGAAGCACTCGGGGCAGAGCGGACGGCCGCCGGCCCGCCGAGCGGCGGCGAGCGCCGCGTCCGTCACCTCGAACGTCACCGCGTCGGGCACGCCGGCGCCACCGGACGACGCGGTTATACGTCTAGGGTGCGGCCGGGCGTTTCACCTGCGGCGATTTAGCCCTCCGGCGATTGGATGATCGGCGCGTCATGGCGTCGATCACCGAAGCCGAGCTGACCCGAGCGATCGAGCGGACGCTCGTCGCGAACGGGAAGATGAGCCCGCCCGAGGCCCGGACGACCGCCCGGATGGTGCTCGGGTACTTCGGCCTGGACGACGCGGTGCTCGACAACAAGCTCTCGAGCGAGGACCGGGACCGGTTCTACCAGCTCGAGGAGGAGGGGCTCCTGACGAGCGAGGAGGAGGACGCCACCGTCTCGCGCGGAAAGACCTGGCGGATCCACTACTGGCTCCTCAAGAAGGCCCGCATCCGCGACGTCGGCCAGGCCGGCGAGGCGCCCGCGGCCGAGGACGCCGCGACGGTCTACCGGGACATCGGCGAGTCGGACTGGAAGCGCCGGGCCGAGCCGCCGCCCGGCACCGCGCCGCCGCCGAGCTAGCGGCGCTCGGTCGAGGGGCGGCGCGTGGCGCCGCCGGGGAGGAGCGCCGGGTAGTCGGACATCGCGATCACGTGCCGGACGTGCTCGATCGCGACGAACGCGAAGGTGATCGCGGCGAGCAGCGCGAGGAGCCCCGCGAGCGTCAGTGTCAGGCCCGAGATGCCGACGATCGCGAGGATCGTGGCGAGGGAAGCGAGCAGGTTGAACGTCGCGTGCATCGACACCGCGAGGAGATAGTACGACCCGGTGCCGGCGCCGGGGACCCCGATCCGGCTCCGGGCGTAGCCGTAGCCGAACATGCCGGTGGAGCTGCCGTGCAGGAGCACGCTCGAGACGCTCCGGACGACGATCAGCGCGATCCCGACCTCGAG
>JASHWZ010000075.1 GCA_030043865.1 Thermoplasmata archaeon
TTGCTAATCCTGTGGTGATTTCACCTCGGGGGTTCAAAAGGGCGCCGGATCGGACCGGCGTCCGGAGCGTCCCCCTCCCCGCGTTCGTCCGGTCAGCTCGCGGTCGGCTCGGTCCGCGCCCGATAGACCTCGCCCTCGCGGCGGACGGAGACGACCGCCCCGGGGGACGGTAGGCCGCCCTCGACGATCGCGAACAGTCGGACCGCCTCGGGCATCTCCACCAGTGCGAGCCGGTGCGGCGCGTGCCACCCCTCGGCGGGCGACGTCAGCTCCGTCGCCGCGAGCACGGTGCCCAGCGCGGGGACGGAGTACGCGCGCGTGCGCGTGGAGCCACAGCGCGGGCACGCGCCGTCGTTCGGAAGGAATCGGGCGCCGCACGAGTCGCAGCGGCGGAGCTCGACCGATTCGCCGTTGTCCGTCACGACGCCTCCCGCCCGAGGATTGTCACGAAGTTGTGGGACGCGATCCCGCTCATCGCCTGCGCCAGGCCGACCTTCGGGGTCCGCGCGATCGCGTGCGCACCGGCCTCGCCGCGGAGCTGGAGCGCGACCTCGGCGATCTCCGCGAGCCCCGACGCCGCCACCGGATGGCCCCGACCGATGACGCCGCCGCTCGGGTTCACGGGGATCCGACCGTCGCGTCGGACCTCTCCGCGTTCGAACGCGACGGGGCCCTGCCCGACGTCGCAGAGCCCGAGGTCCTCCATGTGGATGTAGACGAACGGGGAGAACGCGTCGTGGACCTCGGCGATGTCGACATCCTTCGGACCGAGCTTCGCGTTCTGGTACGCGCGCTTCGCCGCGATCCGGGTCGCGCCGAACGACGTGAGGTCATCTCGGTCGACCAGCCGGACGGCTTCGAACCCCTGGCCGACCCCCAGCATGGTCGCGGGCCCGACGCCCCGTTCGAGCACCAGTGCCGTAGCGCCGTCCGAGATCGCCGAGCAGTGCAGGAGTCGGAGCGGGACGGAGACGATGCGGCTCCGCGCGACCTCGTCGGCGGTGACCGCTTTCTGGAAATGCGCCGCGGGGTTGTCGACCGACATCGCCCGCGCGTGGACGGTCGCCGCGTCACAGATCTCGCTCGTGCGCGAGAACCGCTGGAGGTACCGCTGGGTGACGATCGCCG
This sequence comes from Thermoplasmata archaeon, assembly GCA_030043865.1. Classification (GTDB taxonomy): domain Archaea; phylum Thermoplasmatota; class Thermoplasmata; order Lutacidiplasmatales; family UBA184; genus Lutacidiplasma. The sequence continues at coordinate 1,129 of JASHWZ010000075.1, forward strand.
CGAGCCCGGGCATCGTTGCGCCTGCCGCGACCTCGGAGGCATCGAGCGACGCCGCGAGCTCCTTCGTGTTCGTGGCGGTCGTCCGGTCGGTCATCTTCTCCGCCGCCACGACGAGCGCGCGCTCGAAGCGCCCCGTCTCGAGCGCGAGGGCCGCGGCGTAGAATGCCATCCCGCCAGTGCCGCTCGCGGAATCGACGCGCAGCCCCGACGCGGCCTCGAGGCCAAGTCGTGCGACGAGCCGCGGCAGGAGCGCCTCGGGGCCGTGCTGACCGTGCGCGAGCATCGACCCCGCGACCAGAAGGTCGATGGGACGTCGCCCGACGCCCTCGAGCGCCAGGGTCGCTGCCTCGGCGGCGAGGTCGATGAGACCCTCGGGGCGCTTGCCGTACCGCCCCATGCCGACCGACGCGACGTGGACGCTCATGCCGTCACTGCGATCGGCGGGGCGGTGATCGCACGGAAGATCGAGAGGAAGCGCGAGAGCTCGAGGCCCTCCTCCCAGCGAAGGATGCCGTGCCCTTCGCGCGTCGAGTTGACCGGCGGGAGCCGGCGGCAGATGTATTTGAGACGCCCCTCCTCGGGCGGCGGGCTGCCGAGGAAGAGTCGCCACGACTCCTGTCCGCGGAGACCGAGGCGACGGTACGCGTAGAGCACCGTCAGCCCCACTCGCCCCACGGCCGCTCGATGTGCCGCGAGCTGCGCGTCGGCGCGTCCGCTCGCCGCCGTGAACCGGATCACGGGTTCGGAGGAGGCTTTGACCTCGAGCGGGAAGGCGAACTCACGGCGCAGCGCGACCAGGTCGAAGCCGAGCGACCCCGCTCCGCGGATCACGAGGAACGGCTCGTCGGACAATCGCTCGAACGACGCGCGCTCTTCGGGCGGAAGCGTTCGGGCGTACGAGCGCACCGCGGCGGGTTCGCCTTCGAGGAGGGTGCGCAGCTCGCGTTCGTACGCGGACGACCCCCGAACGGCCACGGCGGCCGAGTTGTCGGGGGTGTCTTAATAGAACGCTCTCACGGGCAGAGATTTCACGCCGACGTCACCCGCCGAAATCGCCGGGTCGACGCGGGGGCCCGGGCTCGGTCAACGTCTAAGCCCGACGTGCCGTAGCCGCGACGTGGCCGCACCGGCGCCGCTCGAGATCCTCGAGACCGAGGCGCCCGTCGCCCGGGTGCTCGCGAGCCTCGTCGCGGACTCCGACCGGCGTCGCACGGTGCGCGGCGTCGCGTCCCAGACCGCCCGGTTCCGCTACTCCGAACTGCGGACGCGTCTCTTGCGCGAGCGGGTCTTCGAGGACGCGAGCCGGCTCCTCGGCCGCTTGAAGCGTCGGGGGCTCCTCCTCGAGACTCCCGAAGGACGGGGCGACAAGGTCTACCAGATCCCGTATCCCGAGGAGCTCCGCCGCCTCCTGCTCGACGAGGTGGCGCGATCCGAGGTCATCGAGACGCCCGCGCTCCAACCCGTGCCGGACGAACCGGCCGAGATCCGGTCGATGGACGC
>JASHWZ010000007.1 GCA_030043865.1 Thermoplasmata archaeon
CGCGAGCACGTCGATCCCCCCGCTCACGATCGCCGTGCGCACCCCCCGGGACCGCAGGCCGCGGATCAGCACCTCGGCGCCGGGCATGATCGGCGCGCCCGCGAGGATCTCCTCGAGCTCGTCGACCCGGAGGTCGGGGCGATGCTTCCACCAGATCCGGATGTCGGAGCGCACGAATTCGTGGTCGTCGATCTCGTTCGCGAGGAACCGGCGCAGGCCGTCGTCGTTTCGCTCGCCGAAGTAGCCGTGGACGGTCGCGTACGAGCTCTCGATGTCGACCAGCGTCCCGTCCATGTCGAGGGCGACGAGCCTAAGCACGGTCGCCCCGCGCGATCGCGTCCGCGCGGTCGAGCACGTCGTCCGGGGGCCGGACCGCCCACGCGGCGAGGTTCGAATCGACCTGCTCGGGCTGGCTCATGCCGACGACGGGCGCCGCCCCCTGCTTCGCGAGCCAGTGGAGCGCGATCGACGCGAGCGGTACGTCCGCCTCGCGCGCGAGCGCCCGCAGGCGTCGCGCGCGCTCGAGGAGCTCGGGGAGCCGTTCGGGTTCGAAGAACCGGTGGGCGAACTGGCGGACCTCGGACGGGGGCGTCCGGCGATCGAGGTACCGGCCGTGCAGCAGGCCCCGTGCGAGCGGGGTGTACGCCTCGAGGAGGATCTGGTGCGTGCGACAGTACTCCCGGACCGGGTCGGCGTCGTCCCGGTCCAGCAGGTTGTACCGTACCTGGTTCACGGCGATCCGCGCCTCCGTGAGCCCCTTCGCGGCGGCTTCGAGCTCCTCCACGGAGAAGTTTGAGACCCCGATCGCGCCGACCTTCCCCTCCTTCCAGAGCGCCTCGAGGGCGCCGAGCGTGGCGGCGAGGTCCGCGTGGGGGTCCGGCCCGTGAACGAGGTACAGGTCGACCGAGGCGCGCCCGAGTCGCTCGAGGCTGTTGACCAGGCTCGCGCGCACCTGCGCCGGACGCAGGTGCTCCCACGAGACCTTCGTGACGACGTAGGCGTCCGGCGCTCCCCCGGCGGCCCGTTCGAGGACCTCGCCGAGCAGCCGCTCCGACCGGCCCCCGCCGTAGACCTCGGCCGTGTCGTACCAGCGGAACCCGTGCTCGTACGCTCGGGCAATCGTCGCTTTCGTCCGCGCCTCGTCCTCCGGCCCCCAGCGTCCGAGCGCCCACAGCCCGACCCCGATCGCCGGGTGCCCTTTCGACGCCCCGGGGATCGGGATCTCGCCGATGGACGGTGGGGTCGTCCCTCCTGCCGGGGCCACCGGTGGGGTCGATCGGGGCCGGGAGGGCTTCGCGCGCGGCGCCGGTCGGGACCGTTTCGTCATGAGGCGCTCGCCTCCGAGGCGTCCGGCCTCATGTGGTCGTCGATGCGCCGGATCCGTTCCTCGAGCTCTCGCGCCTTCTCCTCCGTCTCCCGGACGACCTCGGGCGGGGCTCGGGCCCGGAACCCCGAGTCGGCGAGGCGGCTCCGCGTCCGGTCGAGCAAGCCCTTCAGCTTCTCCCGCTCGCGCTCGAGCGCCTCGGCCGCGCCGGGCGAGGTCGCGGGTCGCGTGAGGTAGCACTCCCCGAACACGGCGACCCGGCTCGCGACCCCGGGCGGTGCGGGCGCGTCGGCCGCGAGGAGTTGGAGCGGCTCGACCCGAGCGAGGCGGGCGACCGTGGCGACCTCCGCCCGGAGCACCTCCGCGACCTCGGGTCCCGACGGCCGGATCCAGGCGGGCGGAGTGTCCGGGGCGGGGACCTGCTCGTCCGCCCGGAGGTTGCGCAGCAGGCGGACCGCCTCGAGGACCGTCTCCATCTCGACCTCGGCGGCCGGATCGCTCGGTGCCTCGCCCGCGGCGGGCCAGGCGGCGGTGGCGAGCAGCTCCCCCCGGTGGGGGAGCGCGTGCCAGAGCTCCTCGGTCACGTGCGGCACGAACGGGTGGAGGAGCCGCAGCGAGCGCTCGACGACGTACAGGAGGGTCGCCTGCGCGACTCGGCGCGCGGGGTCGCCGCGTCGGCCGGTGAGCGACTCCTTCGCGATCTCGACGTACCGGTCCGCCAGGTCGTGCCAGACGAAGTGGTGCAGCGCCGTGGCGGCGCGCGTCGGCTCGAACGCCGCGAGGGCCGCGTCGACCTCGTCCGCCGCGCGCCGGTACCGCGAGAGGATCCATCGGTGCTCGAGGGCCGCCGCGCCGTCGAGCGCCGGAGCCCCCTCGACCGGCGGCGTGCCTGGCGGCACGTGGACGAGCGAGAACCGGACGAGGTTCCACAGCTTCGTCAGGAAGTTGCGCGCGGCGTCCAGCGTTGCCGGGCGGAACGGGCCGTCCTCCGTCGTCGGGTTCGGGTAGACGAGCGCGAACCGAAGGGCGTCGGCCCCCCGCTCCCGGATCACGTCGAGCGGCTCGGGCGAGTTGCCGAGGTGCTTCGACATCTTCCGACCCTGGGCGTCGAGGAGGAGCCCGGTGAAGACGACGTCCGAGAACGGCTTCGTCCCGGTGAACCGGAAGCCGGACATCATCATCCGGGCGACCCAGAAGAACATGATCTCCCGGGCGGTCACGAGGACGGTCGTCGGATAGTACTGCGCGAGGTCCGCCGTCTTTTCCGGCCAGCCGAGGGCGGAGAACGGCCAGAGCCAGGAGGAGAACCAGGTGTCGAGCACGTCCGGGTCCGGGGTGAGCTCCGTCGAGCCGCAGTGCTCGCATCGGGTCGGGGGCTCGATCGACACGGTCGGCCGACCGCAGGTGCGACAGTGCTCGACCGGGACCCGATGGCCCCAGAGCACCTGGCGCGAGATGCACCAGTCCTGGATGCCCTCCATCCAGCGGAAGAACGTCAGATTCCACCGTTCGGGGTGGATCCGGATCTCCCCGGCCCGAACCGCGGTGACCACCGGGGCCGCGAGCGGAGCCATCCGGACGAACCACTGCGTGGAGACCCGCGGCTCGACGATCGCGTCCGACCGCTCGGAACGGCCGACCGAGTGGCGGTAGGCGCGCCGACCGACGAGGAGGTCGTCCTGTTCGAGCGCTTCGACCACCCGAGCCCGCGCGGCGTCGCGGTCCAGGCCCCGGTACGGCGTCGGCACCCACTCGCCGGTGAGGCGGGCCGAGTCGTCGAAGATCTCGACCGCCGTCGCGAGGTCCGGGTGGCGCTCGGCGATCTCCCGGTCGACCGGGTCGTTCCGGGGCGTGATCTTGAGCGCGCCGGCGCCGAACGCCGGGTCGACGGCCGGGTCGACGATGACGGGCACGCGTCGGTGGCAGAGCGGCACGAGGACGAACCGCCCGACCGCCTCCCGGTACCGCTCGTCGTCGGGGTGGACGGCGACCGCGACGTCCCCGAAGATCGTCTCGGGGCGGACCGTCGCGACCTCGATCCCGCCGAGGCCGCCGTCCGCCCAGACGTAGCGGACGGAGTAGAGGGTCGCGTCCTCCTCGCTATGCTGCACCTCGAGGTCGGAGATCGCCGTGCGGAGCCGGGGGTCCCAGTTGACCATCCGCTCCCCTCGATAGATGAGCCCGTCCCGGTAGAGCGCGACGAACGCGGTGCGGGTCGCCCGCACGCTCGCCGGGTCCATCGTGTAGCGGTAGCGGCTCCAGTCGAGGGAGAAACCGCCCGCCCGGGTCTGCTCGACGATCCGGCGCTCGTGCTCCTCCTTCCAGCGGGCGACCTCCGCGAGCGCGGCCTCCGGCGAAAGCTCCTCGAACCGGACGCCCTCCTTCGCGAGCCGCCGCCGGACCTCCACCTGGGTCGCGAGCCCTGCATGGTCCACTCCCGGCACCCAGAGCGTCGCTTCGCCGCGCATCCGGTGGCACCGGGCCAGGACATCCTGGACGGTGTCCCCGAGCATGTGGCCGAGCGTGAGCACCCCGGTGACGTTCGGGGGCGGGAGGACGAACGAGAAGACCGGCGTCGTCGGGGGCGACGGGGCCCGGAATGCAGCGAGCCGATCCCACTCGGCCTGCCACTTCGCCTCGAGCGCGGACGGCTCGAAGCGCGTCGGAAGGATCGGGGAGCTCACGCGGTCCGCCCTCCGCGGAGTCCCAAGGCGAACGGGGCGCAGACCGCGAGCTCCGCGACCGCGAGGAGCCCCATGGCGGCGAGCGCGACGTCCGGCGGGCTGCCCGCGAGGCCTCGGTAGGCGACGAGCGGGGCGCCGGCCGCGACGAGGCCCGGCACCGCCACCAGGAACGCGAGATAGCTGCCCGCATAGAGGTTGACGATCGGCAGCCCCTTCGAACGCGCCCGACGGAACAGGATCCCGAGCTCGAGGAACGAGGCGGCGACGACCGCCGGGAGCTCCGCGGCGACGAACGCGAGGAAGACCACCGGCTGGAACACGCGCACGAGCGTGAGCCCGAGCACGACCCCGCTCGCGACCAGGAAGATCGCGGCGACGAGCGCGACCTTGCCGATCAGGATCGACCGGTCGGAGAGCGGAAGCGTCCGCCCGTAGGAGTAGGCGATCACCTCGATCGCGAAGAACGCCGGGCCGAAGAAGGTTGCGAGGAGCGCAGCGGTCGATACCGCCGCGAGGGCGAGTCCGAACGCTGCGGCCGACCTCGGACCAGCAACGTACGTGAACAGGCCGATGGCGACCGCGTCGAGGATCGGGAAGATCACGAGGAACGCATACCCCGGCATGCGGCTCGCCACCCGGAGGTCCTTCGTGAGCACCGCCCGCGCCGGGGTCTGGGGCGCGAGCACGTAGTGGGCCGCCGGCGCCGCGGCGGGCGGGAGCGGGGGTGCGAGACCCATCCGGCGCACCGAGGCCATCATCCACGTGATCGCCCAACCGGCGAGCACGAGGTAGCCGGCGCACGCCGCGGCGAGCTCGACCCCGCCCGCGGCGCCGAGCGCGAGCGACGACGGACCGCCCGCGACGACGGAGGGGAGCATCGCGAAGGTGATCGGGAACACCGCGACCAGGAGCTCCCGACCGGGCGACGGCCCTCCCCCGAACGTGCGGCCCACGAGGGCGAGGAACTCGGGGGCGGCGACCACGAACCCGAACATCGCGAAGGCGGGGAGGACCCAGAGGACGAGGTACGACCACCGGACCAGCGTGCGGCCTCCGCCCCCGCGCGAGCCCTGCACGCGTCGGACGAAGAACCGGCCGGTGAGGAGCGCAAGGGCGAGGGCGAACCCGACCGCGGCGACGACACCCGGGATGATCGCGATCCCGGCGGCCGCGCCGAGGGTCCAGGCGACGAACAGGGGGGTCGTGACGAGGACCATGACCGCGGGCACGTCGAACAGCCGGAGGTAGAGCAGTCCCGCGGTGCGCGCCAGCGTCGCCTCGTCGATCGGGAGCGGCTCGAGCACCGGGAGGACGCCCGAGGCGAGGAACGTCGGGATCACCTGGAGCCCGGTCCACCAGAGGAAGGCGATCTCGATCGCCAGCAGGCCGGTGAGGACGCAGGTGTCGAACACCGC
>JASHWZ010000076.1 GCA_030043865.1 Thermoplasmata archaeon
TTACCCGAGGCAACCAAACCATGATGCTGCCGGGACGGTCCGACCCACGAATTCTCTCGGAGACTTCCCGTCTCGGCCGCGCGCCTTCGGTCGGCCAAAACAGGATAGTCCGGTCCCCGATAGAGGTCCGCCCGCATGTCGCGACCGAAGGCTCGGACCCCGCTGGTCCAGATTCGCTTCCACCTCTCGGCCTCGCCCGAGGAGGTGTTCCCCCTGCTCTGGGGAGAGCTCTCCTCTTCGCTGCTGCAGCGGGGGTGGCAAATCCACAGTGGGCCCGGCGGAGCGGTTCGGATGGCGGGACGGAGGTCGCCGCGCGCCGACGTCGGACGCGTGGAACGCTGGGACCCTCCCCACGACGTCGAGATCGTTTGGAAGCAGGATGCCGCCCGCGGGGAGCCTCCTCCTCGGTTCGCGGTCCGGTGCCGGGTCGAGCCGTCCGGAAGCTCCGTCCTGGTCGAGCATTCGGGCGGCGGAGGATTGCGGGGCCGCCCGCGTGAGGAACAGGCGCTGGGGTGGCTGGCGACCGAGGTCGTCGCGCCGCTCTTGCTCGCGATCGCACCGGCCCGACTGACGGACTGGACCGACGACCGATGGGGGCGGAGACCGTCGGGTCCGAGCAGCACCGCGCTCTACAAGGAGCCCATCTACCACTTGCCGGGCTTCCACGCGATCCTCGAGGGCCTGGCGCTCCGGAAGGACGACGTGCTCCTCGAGGTCGGATGCGGGGGCGGCGCGTTGCTCAAGCGGGCGCTCGCGACCGGGTGCACCGCAGCGGCGATCGACCACAGCGCGGACATGCTGAGGGTGGCGTCGCAGCAGAACGCGCGGGCGATCGCCGCGGGCCACCTGCAGCTTCGGTACGGGGACGCCGGGGCCCTGCCGTTCCCGAGCGAACGATTCACGTGCGCGGTCATGTCGGGAGTGCTTCCGTGGCTCCCCGACCCCGTGGGTGCGTTCCGCGAGGTTCACCGGAGCCTGCGGCCGGGCGGGCGGTTCGTCGCCTGGACGGGCACGCCGAAGATGTACGGAACGCCCGCGGCGGGGCCCCGGCGGAGAGGGGGCCCCCGATTGTACGACGACCGCACCTTGGTCCGATTCGCCCGAAAGGCCGGGTTCTCGGACGTCCGGGTGGATCACCCCGACCTTCGAGCCGTTGCTCAGGCGCTCGGAGTCCCGAGGCTCGCTCGGTACCTGTTCGGTCCCGAGTACGGTCTCCTGCTGTGGGCCCGCCGAGGCTCCGCCGGGGCGTGACCGCCGCCCCGAGCCCTACGTCCGGTCGAATCGGGGCGAGCGCTTCTCGCGAAACGCTCGGATCCCCTCGGGAAGTTCGGGGCCTTGCGCCGCTTCGACCGCTCCCCGACGCTCCAGCATCATCTGACTTTCGAGGCTCTCACTGAACGCGGAGACCATCAGCCGCTTCATCCACCCGTACGCGAACGTCGGCCCCGCCGCCAGCTCCTGCGCACGCTCCGCGGTCCGCCGGCGCAGCGCGTCCGCGGGGACGACCTCGTGCACGAGTCCGAGCTCGCGCGCACGCGCGGCCGTCAGGCGCGCATTCGTGAACAGGACTTCCTGCGCGAGGCCGATGCCGAGGAAGTGGGGAAGGAAGTACGTGAGACCGCCGTCCGGAACCGCCCCGAGACCGGGGAAGGCGGGCACCAGCACCGCCTCCTCCGCCGCGATCCTCCAGTCCGCCGCGAGCGCGAGCGAGAGGCCTCCTCCCGCAGCGACCCCGGGCAAGGCGGCGAGCACCGGCTTCGGCATCCCGACGATCTCGCGGATCGCGAGCTCCTGACCGGCGGTAAGGTCGTGGAAGAGGAGGGGCAGCGTGCCGGCGGCACGGTGCTCTTCCATCGTCGCGACGTCACCGCCGGCGCAGAATGCCCGGCCCTCACCGGTCAGCACCACCGCCCGCACCGAGCGGTCCAGCGCCGCCGCCTCGAGAGCCTCCCGGAACCGCGCGAACGTGGGGACGTCGAGCGCGTTCAGTCGCTCCGGTCGGTGGATGCGGATCTCGAGGACGGCTCCCGTGCGCTCGGTGCGGATGGTATCGGCCATGGTCGGCGCGCGGGGACGGGTCGCCCGCCGATATAGCTGCCGGCGCGGACCGGAGCCGACCGGAGCGGGCGGAACTCCCCTCGAGGCTCAGCTGGACGAAGAACCAGTGGGAGGCCGGCGCTTCGTCGTGTCCGGGGGGGGCGTGGGCGGTGCGGCCGCCGGGGTGGGCGCGGCCTTCGCCGGGGGTGGCGGGGCGATCTCGTCCGCTTCCGGCAGCTCCGGCATCGGGCCCGCCTTCGCCGACTTTCCTCCGTACGGCCCGACCATCGAGGTCGATTCGTCCGACTCCGCCTTGATCTCGTCCTCGATCGACTTGATCTCGGTGAGCAGCTCCTCCTGGCGCGGGATCGGGCCGAGGATGTCGTCCATCGAGCCGACCTGCGCCTCGAGGTCGCCGAGCGCGTTCAGCGGGCGGTCCGGCACCGTGCGGCTCGTGCCGAGGTACTCGGAGGCGCC
>JASHWZ010000077.1 GCA_030043865.1 Thermoplasmata archaeon
CTCGCGGAGATCGTCGATCAGACCGTCGAGCGCCCGGTCTCGAGCCTCGAGATCGCCTGCTCGACGATCGCACGGGAGCTCCTCGCCCGGCACGCCTACGCAAGCGAGGCCACGGTGTCGGCGTCGGCCGAGTACTTCCTCCGTAAGGGGATCTCGGAGGCGAAGCGGAGCTTCGAGGACTACCTCCTGCTCGCGGAGGCTCGGGCCCACCGCACGAGTGACGGCGGCGTCGAGCTCGAGCGGGCGATCGGGGCGGAGGCGGTCGGGATGACCGCCTGCCCGTGCGCGATGGAGACCTGCCGGGAGGCGCTGGTCGCGGAGTACCCCGCGCTCGCGGACCCGTCGCTCGCCTCGTTGCCGATGATCTCGCACAACCAGCGCAACCGGACGCGGCTCTTCTTGGAGCTGGCGGACGACGAGGAGGTCGAGGTCGACGAGCTGATCGCGGCCATCGAGGCGGCGCAGTCGAGCCCGACGTACGCGATCCTCAAGCGGGGTGACGAGGGCCGCGTGGTGCTCGACGCGCACCGCCACCCGAAGTTCGTCGAGGATGTGCTGCGCGACCTCCTCGCCTCCCTGCCGGGGACGTTCCCGCAACTGCCCGACGCCGTCGTCGCGCGCGCGAGCACCCAGAGCGAGGAGTCGATCCACAAGTACGACGTCGAGGCGTCCCACCGGATCTCCTTTGGGGAGCTTCGCCGGACCTCCGGCCCCTGAGGGGCCGCGGGAGCGACCGTGTACTACGCGCTCGACGCGATCCGCCGACGCCCGGGCCGCTCAGCCCTCACGTCGCTCGGCATCGGGCTCGCGGTCGGCCTCGTCGTGCTCCTGCTCGCGATCTCCGCCGGCATCCAAACGAGCGCGACCGAGCTCGCGAGCTCGAGCGGCGTCGACCTCATCGCCGCGAGCGCGAACACAACGATCACGACCGGGAGCGTCCCCCCGATCCCGCACGCCCATACGCTCGCCACCTCGATACCGGCCGCGGACCCGAACGTCGCGGTCGCGAGCCCCTGGCTCGTCAGCGAGCTCGTCTTCGGCAACGCCTCCCTCTGGGCCGCCGCGAACGCGAGTGAGGTCCCGTCCGGCTGGAGCCCGACGGGGGCGGACGCGGTCGGCTGGATCCCGTCCGACAACACCGGCATCCAGGTCCCCACGATCTACAACGGCACCGGCTTCACGTATCCCGGGGACCCGCACTATGCGAACGGCACGTACACCGGGCCGTTCACGCACGAGATCGTCCTCGACCAGGGCCTCGCCGCCGTGCTCGGGGTCACGGTGGGTGGCCTCGTCTGGGTCAACTCGTATCAGGCCACCGGCGCGCTCGGAGCGTGGTACGCCGCGGCCACCCCGTTCCGGGTCGTGGGGATCTCGGGACCGTTCTGGCTGATCCCCTCGGCGCTCCTGTCGTTCCTCTACCTCTCGGAGCTCCAGTCGGTCGTCGGCGGAGGGACCCCGTCGACCGACTACGCTTCGCTCGTCCTGATCCACCTTACGGACCCGACGACCGCTGCCAACGACCAGGTGATCCTGGAGACCGCGTTCCCCTCGCTCACGATCATCACGCTCAGCGAGATCCTCGGGGAAGTCCAGCAGGTCGTGAACATCTATCGGACGTTCGGGGTACTGATCGGGGCGATCGGGCTCGTCGTCGCCGCGCTGTTCGCGACCACCGTGCTGCTGATGTCCGTGGACGACCGGAGCCGGGAGATCGCGCTCCTGCGAGCGGTCGGCTACTCGCGGGCCGGGGTCGGGTCCCTGATCGCCCAGGAGGGTCTCGTGCTCTCGTTTCTCGGCTTCGCGATCGGGCTGCCGATCGCGTACGTCGGCGCGTACGCGCTGAATCGGTTTCTCCTCGACCTCGTCGGGGGTCTGCCGGTCGGGTTCTCGTTCGTCTCGTTCGACGCGTCCGTCCTGCTGTCGGGGATTGCGCTGGTGCTCGCGATCGGCCTCCTCGCGTCCGCGCTGCCCGCCGCCCGCGCGATGTCGCTACCGGTGGCGGAGGAGCTCCGCGCCCCATGATGCGGTTCGGGTTCGGGAGTTCGCTCCGGCACCTGCGGATCCAGCAGGTCCTCGCGATCGCGGCCGTCGGGACGGCGGTCGCCCTGCCGGTGGTGCTCGTGAGCGTCGGGGGCGGCGTCTCCGCCCACGAGCTGACCAGCCTCGAGAACGCGGGGTACCAGCTCGTCGTGAGCGCCTCGGGCGAGCACGGGATCACGAACGCCCACAACCTCACCGACGAGATCCTCGCGATCGGCTCCGTGACCGCTGCCTCCCCGGTCCTCAGCGTCGCGGTCGATTCGTTCCTCGCGACCGGCGGTCCGTCGCCCGTCCTCGCCGAAGGGGTGATCCCCGACCAGTTCACCCCGACGCTCGGCCCGACGGAGGCGGGATTGTTCCCGAACCCGCTGCCGCTCGGCGACCCGAGCGACCGGGCGCACTTCGACAACGGGACGTACGCCGGCCCCGCTTCGAACGAAGTGCTCGTCTCCTCCCCGCTGGCTCAGGCGGACGGTATCACGACCGGCGCGTCGCTCTGGATTGGCCCGAGCACGAACCGCAGCCAGGCGGTGGAGTACAACGTTACGGGGACCTTCGGGGTGCCGCCGACGGCGCTCGGCCCGACCGGGGCGTTCGCGATCGTCCTGCCGTTGTCGAACCTGCAGGTGATGGCCGGTCTCGCGAGCGGGACCGGCTCCGTCGGCCACGACGCGGCCGACACCATCGAGATCTCGGTCACTGGCGCCGCCGCGAGCGACCCCGCGACCCTCAACCACCTCCGCGACGAGGTCCAGCACCTCGTGCCGTACTACTTCGTGGGGTCGCTGAGCACCGAGGCTCAACAGCTCCAGTCGGCGAGCGGGGTCCTCACCGGCTTCTACCTGGCCCTCTCCTCGGTCGCGCTGACGGTCGGCCTCCTGTTCCTCGCGCTCGTGCTCGTGCGACGCGTGGAATCCGACCGCCGGTCGATCGGGATCCGACGGGCGCTCGGTCTCCCTCGGCGCTGGATCGCGAGGGAGATCGTGGGCGACGGTCTCGCGCTCGCGCTCCTCGGCGCCCTGTTCGGCGTGGTCGGGGGCTACGTCATCGTCGAGGCGCTGGCGGCCTGGGGCTCGGGCGGCGTCCGACTGGCGGCCGAGTGGGCGGTCTTCGACCCCGGGACGCTGCTCGCGATCGTGCTCGGCGTCGCCGGGCTCTCCCTCGTGGCGAGTGCGGTCGCCACGCGCGCGGCCCTGCGCGTGGAGAT
>JASHWZ010000078.1 GCA_030043865.1 Thermoplasmata archaeon
TGTACCGGATCGGACCTCCCCCGCACGGAGAAATGCGTTCGGCGTTCGGTCGCGGGCGCGTCGCGTACCGTGAAATGCGGGCGGTCTACCGTCAGAAAAATCGCGAGCGCCGGCCATCAAACTAAGAACCCCTCCCGCGCATCGTCACCGCATGCGCGCGCGGGAGAAGGCAGAAGCGACGGTCGTCGAGTGGACCCCGGTGCCGGACGCGGCGGGCCGTTTCTCCTCCGGGATCCCCGACCTCGACCGGCTGCTCGCGGGAGGGTACCGGCGCGGCAGCTTCGCGCTGGCGAGCCTGGATGAGTCCGTGCTCCGCGAGGACCTCGACTTGCTGCTCTTCCCGACGTACCTCAACATGCTCTACCAGTCCCGAGGGATCGTCGCGATCCTTCCGTCGAACGACTCGCCGCACGAGTTCCGGGAGCGCCTCACGCGGTTCGTGACGCGGCGGCGGTTCGACAGCCGGGTCCGCGTGATGGACTACGTCGGTGAGGACCAGAGCGCGCCGTACGTGGTGAGTTTCCACAAGGAGGGGGCGCCGACGGGCGCGCGAGCCCCCGCCGCGGACCGACGGCGGGCGCTCGCGAAGGCCGTGGCGGGCGAGCGCGAGGCGAAGGGGACCGGGAACCGTCCGTTCCTCGAGCTGTTCGCCGCGGAGATCTTCGAGACGTTGATGGGCGCCGAGGCGGCGACCAAGTTGTACTTCCAAGGCGTCAAGCGCTCGCGCGGACTCGGCAACCTCGCCCTCGGGATCCTGGGCCCCGGACTCGGCTGCGCGCCGGCGATGCGGCGCATGGCAGATGTCGAGATCGCCCTCCATCGCGACGACCTCGGGCTCACCGTCCGCGGCGTCCACCCGGCGTTCGCCCGGCACGTGGTCGCTCTGGACCCTGCGGTCGGCGCGCCCCGCGTCGTGCTGGTGCCCCCGCCGGCCTGACCGTCCCGCGTGGGCTGCCCCGGCGCGGGCCCCCCCGCCGGAGTCCGGAGGCCCCCGATCGCGCGGCCGACCCGTCCGGTCGACGGAGGCCCGCGGTTACACGTCGTTTCGGAACGAGCGGCCCCGCGTGGCGACCAAGGTGAGGACCTCCGCGGTCGCGAGCGCGACCATCGCCCCCACGAGGGCGCCGATCCATAGCCCGACGAACCACGACCCCTCGAACAGCCCGGCGGAGCAGCCCGTGGAGTGCAACGGGACGCCGAAGTACCCGTTCGGACAGACCGTCGTGGCCTGGGCGAGCGCCCCTCCGATCGAGCCGCCGGCGAGACCCGCGAACATTCCCCCGACACTGCCCGCGAGGCCGGCGAACCGAACGAGCTGCTTGATGCGAAGCGCGGGCGTGCGGAGCGAGCAGACGGCGGCGCCGACCGCGACCCCGAGGAGCCCGCCCGCGATCACCGCCCCGATGAGCGCGCCGGCCAGCGGGTCGCCTCCGTACGCGGCGATCCAATCGCTCACGATGGTCTCGGCGAACAGTCCGACCGACCCCCCGACGCCGAGCCCCACGAGCGCTCCCGCGACCGCCCCCGCCCGGGGACTTCCCCGGAGGCCCAGCGCCGCGGCGAGCAGCGCGGCCACCCCGGCGCCGACGATCGCGCCGAGGAGGAAGGCGACGGCGACCGCCGGTCCCCCGGCATCGATGGGGGTGGTCCCGTAGGTGGCCGGGGCGACGGCCGTCGCGAGGAGGGACCCGGCGGTCCCGCCGACCAGCGCGGCGAGCAGCACCGCCCAACGAACCGGAGCCGGGCCGCCGCGCATTCGGGTCTTCCGGACGGCGCGAAGGGATTTCAACGCCCGGCCGCCCTACCGAGCCCGACGCAGGGCGTTGCGCGATCCCCCGCGGTGCTTCTTGAGGGCCCGGGGTGTACGGTCCGAAGGGGACGAGATCGCGATGAGTGAGGTCGAGTCGTTTCGGGCGTTCTACCGGTGGAATTCCACCGTGCGGCGGAAGTACCTGGAAGCGATCCTTTCGTTGCCGTCGGAGGAGCGCCTAAGGGACCGAGGGGCGTCCTACCCCTCGCTGCAGGAGATTTATGTCCACGTACTGGACGCGCTGAACAGCTGGATCGTCCTGGTGCCGCAGGACCGGTACCTGGGGACCGAGGACCTTCCGGGCCGAACGATGACCCCCGACGAGCTCCGGACGGCCACCGCACGGATCGACCGGGACGCGCTCGCCTACGTGATGAGCCTCCGGGAGGGCGACCTGGACCGGGAGATCGTCTGCCACTATCCCGGCGACAACGGTCCGGTGGTACGCCGCTTCCCGACCCGCGACGTGCTGTGGCACATGGTCGAGGAGGAACTCCAGCACCGCGGCGAGATGAACGCACTATTCTGGCAGATGGACATCGACCCGCCGCTCGGCACGTATCCCGAGTGGACGGACGCCCTCGTCGGGGCTCGCTCCGACTGACCGGCGCCGGTCGGTCTCACGGCGGACCACTCGGCCCGGCGGCGATCGAGTCGGGATCGACCACACCGGCGGTCCCGCGTCCGCCGGCCTCGGGGTCCTCCGCGGACGTGCGGGGGACGTGGCCGGTGTAGAAGATCGAGAAGACGAACGCGACGAGGACGCACGCCGCGAGGACCAGGAAGATCTCGGAATAGGTCGTGACGAGAGC
>JASHWZ010000079.1 GCA_030043865.1 Thermoplasmata archaeon
AGTCGAATTTACGCGACACGGGCCGGGGAGGGGGACCGGGTCGGCGCGGCTTCCTCGATCTCGCGTCGGATCGACCGGAGCCGGTCGCGGATGCGCGCCGCTTCCTCGAAGTCGAGTCGCTCGGCGGCGAGGCGCATCTCCTCCTCGAGGTTCGCGAGCAGCAGCGGGGCGCGGTCCTTCCACCGCGGGCCGAGTCCCGCGATCGAGAGGTCGCCCGACGGGACCTCCTCTCCGGGGGAGAGCAGGGAACGGACCTCCTTCACCACGGTCTCGGGCACGATCCCGTGCTCCTCGTTGAAGGCGACCTGGCTCGCCCGACGCCGCGCCATCTCCGCGATGGCTCGCGCCATCGAGCCGGTGGTCCGGTCGGCGTAGAGGACGACCTTCCCGTCGAGGTTCCGACTCGCGCGGCCCGCGGTCTGCACGATCGAGGTCTCGCTACGGAGGTACCCTTCCTTGTCCGCGTCGAGGATCGCGACGAAGCTCACCTCGGGCAGGTCGAGCCCCTCCCGGAGGAGGTTGATTCCGACGAGCACGTCGAACCGGCCGATCCGAAGGTCCCGCAGGATCTCGACGCGCTTTAGGGTCTCCACCTCGGAGTGGAGGTAGCGGACCTTGAACCCCTGGTTCGAGAGGTAGTTCGCGAGCTCCTCGCTGGTCGCCTTCGTGAGAGTGGTCACGAGCGCCCGGCTCCCGCGGTCGACGCATGCCCGAAGCTCGCTCACGAGGTCGGCGATGTGACCTTTCAGCGGCCGGACCTCGATCGGCGGGTCGACGAGACCGGTCGGCCGGATGATCTGCTCGACGACGCCCTTCGAGACCTTCCGCTCGAACGGGCCCGGCGTCGCAGAAACGAAGACGAGCTCGGGGACGCGCTCCAAGAATTCGGGGAACTTGAGCGGTCGATTATCGCGGCACGACGGCAGGCGCCAGCCGAACTCGACCAGGTTGTCCTTGCGGCTGCGGTCGCCCTTGTACATCCCCTGGAGCTGGGGGATCGTCACGTGGGACTCGTCGAGGAAGACGAGCACGTCGTCGGGGAAGAAGTCCATCAGGGTGTAGGGCGGCTCGCCCGGCTTGCGTCCGGAGAAGTACCGGGCGTAGTTCTCGATCCCCGAGCAGTAGCCGGTCTCGCGGATCATCTCGAGGTCGTACTCCACGCGGCCCTGGAGCCGCTGCGCCTCGACGATCTTCTCCGCCTGCCGCAGCTCCCGCACCCGCCGCTCCTTCTCCTGCTCGATCTCCCCGAGCACGGCCCGGACCCGCTCGTCGACCGTGAGGAAGTGGGTCGCGGGGAAGATCGAGAGCCGGTCGAGCTCGCGCAGCTCTTCCTGTGTCACCGGATCGAGCTCGGCGATCGCCGAGACCGTTCGACCGTCCAGCACGATCCGATGCACGGTCTCCCCGGCGCCCATCACGTCGACCGTTCCGCCGCGGACGCGGAACCGGCCCCGCTTGAGCTCCATGTCGTTCCGCTGGTACTTCATCCGGACCAGCTGCTCGAGCAGCGCCTGGCGCCCGACCGACTGCCCGACCGTGAGGTCGACCACCGACGACCGGTAGTCCTCGGGGGAGCCGAGCCCGTAGATGCAGCTGACGGACGCGACGATCAGGACGTCGCGGCGGGTGAGGAGCGCCTGCGTCGCGCGGTGCCGGAGCCGGTCGATCTCCTCGTTGATCGACGCGTCCTTCTCGATGTAGAGGTCGATCTGGGGGACGTACGCCTCGGGCTGGTAGTAGTCGTAGTAGCTCACGAAGTACTCGACCGCGTTGTGCGGGAACAGCGCGCGGAACTCGCTCACCAGTTGGGCGGCGAGCGTCTTGTTCGGGCTCACGACCAGCGTCGGACGCTGGAGCCGTGCGATGGTGTGGGCCATCGTGAACGTCTTGCCGCTCCCCGTCACGCCGAGCAGCGTGACGTACTTCTCGCCCTGCTCGACCCGCCGCACGATCTCCTCGATCGCGCGGGGCTGGTCTCCCTGGGGCTGGAGGTCCGTCTCGAGCTGGAAGCGACCCGGTAGGGCAGCCGCCGGCGCCGCCCCCTCCGTCATGGGGCGGCCTCCGTGCGAGGGACGCCGTAGCCTCTCGGGTCGACCTCGACGTGGGTGAAGCCGATCGCGCCCAGGGCCGCTCGCAGCTCCGAGACGAGCGGTTCCGCTCGGAGCCGCGCGACCTCGTCCGGGTCGACCTCGACGCGGGCCTCGTGACCCTGCGTGCGCACCCGCACGCGCCGGAATCCCCGCGCCGCGACCCATGCTTCCCCGCGTTCGATCCGGCCGAGGAGCTCCGCGGAGACCGGGACGCCGTGCGCGATGCGCGAGGAGAGGCAGGCGTCCGACGGCTGGTCCCAGTTCGGCAGCCCCCGCGCTTTCGCGGCGCGACGGACGTCCGCCTTCGCCCAGGAGGCCCAGAGGAGCGGGTGGTCGAAGCCGGCCTCGTCCATCGCTCGGAGACCGGGCCGCTCGTCCGACAGGTCGTCCAGGTGCACCCCGTCGAGGTACTGTCGCACGCCTCGGAGCGACCCTTCCCGACGGAGCACCTCGGTCTCGACCGAGCGGCAGAAGTAGCAGCGGTTCGGGGAGTTCTCCCGGTACTCTCGACGGGCGAGGGGGTCGATGGGCACGACGTGGTGCTCGATCCCGACCGCTCGCGCGACCCGGCGGGCGCGCTCGATCTCGGTCGCCGCCACCGCCGGCCCGCTCAAGGTGACCGCGAGCGCGGCGGCGCCGACCGCTTCAACCGCGAGCGCGGCGACGAGCGAAGAGTCGACGCCCCCGGAGAGGGCGACCAGGGCGGGCCCACGGCGGGCGAGCCGCTCGACGACCTCGCGGTCCGACCGCGGCGTACGGGGAGATTCCGAGATCTCTCGCATGCAGAGAGCGTGCTAGGGAGGGGGCGGCTAAACCATTTGGGCACCGGAGAGGTCGCGGAACGGATGCAGACGGTCCACGAGGGTACCGAGTGGATGCTCCGGCTCGACGACGGGCAGGACCTCTTCGAGGCGCTGAGCGCGTTCGCGGAGAAGGAGAGCGTCACGGCGGCCGCGGTCCTGTTCGGCATCGGGATGTTCCGCACCGCGACGTTCGGCTACTGGGACGGCCAGGAGTACCGCCCCGAGGAGCTGAACGTGCCGCACGAGGTCGTGGCCCTCCACGGCTCGATCGCGCGCGCGGACGACGCCCCGTCGATCCACTTGCACGGCGCGGTCGCCGGTCCGGACCACCGGCTGGTCGGGGGCCACCTCCTGCGGGCGACGGTCGGGGTCCTTCAGGAGGTCGTGGTCTCCACGTTCCCCGGTCGGACGTTCGGACGACCGCTCGTCGAGAGCTGGGGCCTCCGGATGCTCGACCTCGAACCCGGGGCCCACCCGTAGCCCGCCACGCCTTTCCGCGGCCGTCCGTTTCGATCGACGCATGTCCGCCGACGTCGCTCCGCTCGAGGGGATCGACCCCCGACTCGCCGAGGCGATGCACCGCCGGGGAGTGCGGGCCTACACCGAGATCCAGCGACTCGCGCTCCCCGTGCTCGCCTCCGAGGCGGACGCCCTCCTCCTGTCGCCGACCGGCACCGGCAAGACGGAGGCCGCGCTATTGCCGCTGCTCACCCGCCGGCTCGCGGCGCCGTCCCCCCCGATCTCGCTGCTCTACGTCACACCGCTCCGGGCGCTGAACCGGGACCTCGAGCACCGCCTCGTGTCGCTGGTGCGGGAGGTCGGGCTGCGGGCCGCCGTGCGCCACGGCGACACCCCCGCGAGTGCCCGGGTCGCGCAATCGAAGGCCCCCCCGGACCTTCTCCTGACGACGCCCGAGACGCTGCAGATCCTGCTGGTCGGGCGACGGCTCCGGGAGAGCCTGCGGAACGTCCGCACCGTGATCGTCGACGAGATTCACGAGCTCGTCGGCTCGGACCGGGGAGCGCAGCTCGGGCTCACGCTCGAGCGCCTCGACGCCTGGACGGGCCGCGCGGTCCGACGGATCGGCCTCTCGGCGACCGTCGGCAACCCCGACGAGGTCGCTCGATTCCTCTCCCCGGAGCCGCGGAGGGTGGAGGTCCGGATCGCGAAGGAACCGCGGGAGCTCGTGCTCACCGCCCGACGCCCCGGCACCGACCGCCCGCCGCTTCCGGCCGAGCTCGTTCGCGAGCTCAAGGCCGACGCGACGCTCCTCGACGGGCTCCGGGCCGTCGAAGAGGAGATCCGCTCGCACCGGACGACCCTCGTCTTCGTCAACACGCGCCCGACGGCGGAGGGGCTTGCGGCCCGGCTCCAGCGCCTCGCGCCCGACCTCGCGATCGCCGTCCATCACGGGTCCCTGTCCCGGGAGGTGCGCGAGGAAGCCGAGCGGGCGTTCCGCGAAGGGAAGCTGCGCGCGCTCGTCGCCACGTCCTCCCTCGAGCTCGGCATCGACATCGGGGTCGTCGACCACGTCGTCCAGTTCGGTTCGCCGCACCAGGTCGGCCGGCTCCTCCAGCGGGTCGGTCGGTCCGGGCATCGACTGGACCGTACGATCCATGGGGCCGTGCTGTCCCTCGACGATGACGACCTCGAGGAGGCCGCCGTGCTCGCCCGGCGCGCGGACGATGGCCAGGTCGAGGCGACCTCGTGGCGGACGAGGAACCGGCTCGCCGCGGCGCAGCAGGTCGTTGCCACGCTGCGCGCGGAGGGGACCGTCGACCCGGACCGAATGATCGCCACGCTCGGCCGGGCCGCTGCCGTCGCGGACCTTTCCCCCGCCGAGTGGCGAGAGCTGATCGCCTACCTCGTCGACCTCGGCCTCGCGCGTCCGAGCGGGTCCGAGCTGACCTCGGGACGGGGCACGCTGCACCGGTTCTACGCGTCGCTCTCGCTGATCCCCGACGAGCGGACCTACCGGCTCCGCGACATCGCGACTCGTCGCACGATCGGGACCCTCGACGAGCGGTTCGTGCTCACGCAGATCCTCGCGCAGCCGGACGAGATCTTCCTCTTGCACGGGCGCACCTGGAAGGTCGTCGAGTACCGGGACGGAGAGCTCCTCGTCGAGACGGTGAACGAGATCGGCCAGGAGCCGCGCTGGGCCGGCGAGGACCTGCCGGTGCCGTTCGACGTCGCCCAGGAGATCGGCGCGGTCCGTCGCGAGGGAAATCTCGTCGACTATCCGCTCCCCGAGGTCGACCGGCGCCGGCTCGCCGAGCGGCGGGACGCCGCGGCCGCGGTTGAAGCCCTTCCGACCGACCGGCGGGTTACGGTCTCCGCCCGAGGGCGGGTGGTGGTGTACGGCGCCTGCTTCGGGACCCGGACCAACGAGACGCTCTCGCTCGCCGCGGCGGGGCTCCTAACGGCCCGGCTGGGGGCGCGGGTGGAGGTGGCGACGGTCGAACCGACGTGGTTCGTTCTCGAGCTGCCGGTCGCGGTCGACTCCGCGACGCTCGTGGATGCGCTGCGCATCGACCCGGCAACGCTCCGCCCGCTCGTCGAGCGGCTCGTGCCCGCCGGCCTCGACTACCGGTGGGTGTTCCTCTCGGTCGCCCGGAAGCTCGGCGTCCTACCGGCGTCCGCGGACCCGCGCGACCTACGGGTGCTCGAACCGCTGCTCGGCGCGGCGCGCACGACACCCCTTGGCGAGGAGGTGCTCGACAAGACGCTGCACGACCGCTTCGACCTCGCGCACGCGGAGCTCGTCCTCGGGCGGATCCGCGACGGCGCGATCGGGGTGGAGGCGACCGCGCCTTCGGCGTTGTCGGACGGGCCGCTCGAGCGGCTCACCTGGCGGACGCTGCCGGACACCCCGCCGCCGACGCTGCTCAAGGCGGTGCGCGAGCGACTCGAGAAGGAGGAGCTCGTGCTAGTCTGCCTGCGGTGCGGCTTCGTTCGGACGACCACCCCGCGTCGGTACCGGACCGAGGGCGGCAGCGTCTGTCTGCTCTGCCACGGGTCGCTCTCCGCCGTGCTTTCCCCCCGGCGGACCGAGGAGGTCGAGCAGCTCTCGCGCTACGCTCGGCAGAAGTGGCGCCCCGAGCGGCCGTCGACCCGTCGGCCGCGGCGCCGCGTCCGTCCGCCGGGGGCGGGGATCGAGACGCTCGT
>JASHWZ010000080.1 GCA_030043865.1 Thermoplasmata archaeon
ACCCGGGTCCGGATCCCCGACTACACGGCGAACGAGACCGAGGACCCGTACATCCTTCCGATGGCCCGGTTCGGCCGGGACGAGGCGATGCGCGCGATGGTGACCGCGGAGAAGGCGGTCGCGGGGCCCGACCGCAAGCCGTTCATGGAGTACACCGCGTTCGACACGTTCGAGAGCCTGATGGGCGACCAGGTCGCCATCCGGATGTACTTCCAGGGCGTCTCGCGGACCAAGCACGTGGGGAACCTCGGGATCGGCCTCCTCAAGCCGGGCTTGCTCGTGTCGAGCGAGATCCTGAACATGATGGACACGTACTTCCGGATCATCAACATCGACAGCGCCCCGTGCATCTACGGTATCCGGCCGCGGACGACGATCTACTCGATCTCGCCGGACCCCGAGAAGGGATCGCCGCACGCGACGCTCACGCCGATCGTCTAGCGCCGGATGTAGATTTCACGCCTGGGGTTCATTGATTTGTTCCCCCAGGTACCCTGGACCCGTCGTCGGAAATCAAGAACTGCGCTCTCTGACCGCCGTAACGAGAGAAGTCTTCCTCCCGCGTACCCCCCGGAGCGGCCGGGAAGAACAGTGGCTCTGGGTATCAACGACAGCCCCCGGAATTACAGCAAAACTCGACTCGCTTGAGCGCGCGGTCAGAGGTGGAAACCTCGAAGTAGCTGGAGGGAGCGAGCGAACTCAGTTCCGACTTGGTTTGGAATCTCTACGCAGGCCCCATAGCGTGAGTGTGGCCCAGGCAACCGGAGCGAGCATCTGGAGCTTACGACTACTACAGCTTGTCTCAATCAGACCGGGTCCCGATCCGGTAAAGGCGCCCGCGCCTACTCGAAACAAACGAGAACGGCTGAGGACCAGGGTCTTCGGTGACTGCGACTCCGAATCTCCGCGCCTCGTCGAGGATGTGACCTGCCGCGTTCTCGGAGACGTAAGTTAGTGGAACAATCTGGCGCCACGCGCGACGTGTCTCGCTAGGGCTCATCGTAGCGAAAATGCGGAACCTCGCATCGGGCGGAACCTTGGGGTCGCGGTCTCTCATCAGGACTTCGACGCGCAGGTCGACATTGTCCCAAGAGAACGCTCTGCTTTCCCCGCCGGCAAGCAAGAAGGTAAGCCCATTGTCGTTTACTTCGACGCGTGTCGGTGGCCGTGACCAAAGACGGTACGGAAGCAGTAGAAGCGTAAGGACCGCGTACGCCACCGCGAGCAGGCACCCAGCCGCGACTACCGCGTTCGCCGCGACGCTCGGAGTCTTGATTGCGAGTCCGATCAAGAGGTACTCCACGTAGCCCAATACTCCGGCGCTCACCGCCGCCAAAATCAGGGACCCGGCCCTCCAAGGCAAGTGGCGTGCGTAGTTCGATTTCGACAAAGCGGAGAGGTCGTACGTTTCGTCCTCTCCATGCGATTATTGCGAGCGGTCGTCCCGCGGGTCCTCGGTCGCACCCGGAACGACTGGGGCCGCGCGCCTGATGCGCACGGTCATGCAACCTGGACTTGGCGGGTTATCGCTTTCCGGTAGTTAAGAGTAGTCGAGCGCTCGGGGCCGTAGGGCGCTCTCACCGCCCGTAGCCGAGGGCAAGGACGCCGAGCCCGTAGAGCACGAGGGCCGGCACCAGCGTCATCACGAGGTCGTCGTCGACCCACCATACCTTCGGCCGCTCGACGGCGACCGCGATTGCCCCGGCGACGATCGCGAGGCCGACCGAGGGGAGCGCGGGCCAGGTCCCGAACACGGCGAGGCCGACGAACGCGAGAACGGCGTAGACACCGAACGGGACGGCCGCGTCTACGGCACGGAAGCGCGCGTCCCGTCGCAGTTCCCCGGCCACGGGGTCCGCGACCGCGGTCCCGAGCACGACGGCGCACGCGATCGGGAGCGGGAAGAACAGGATCGCGAGGACGACGGCGGTCCCGAAGAGCGCGAAACTCCCGACCCGACCCTCCTCGTACGGACGGATCGTCGGCAGTTCGAGTCCGGCCACGTGGCGCAGCACCTCGAGCACGTAGACCGCGGCGAGCGCTGCGAGCAGGACGTAGACCTTGGGGGCGATGACGAAGAAGTCGTTCGGAAGGGCGTAGTAGAGGAGCGCGATGGCCGCGAGCACGTGCAGGGCCCGCCGCCAAAGTCGGTCGCCGAGCTCGAACCCGCCGCCGAACCGCGCGCCGAGCCAGGTGCGGAAGCGGCCGCCGCGGTGGAGGCGGATCGCCATGCGGCGGCGGCCAAGCGGCCAAACTATTAGTCTCACCGTCGCTCGGCCCGCTCGTGAAGGTCACGGTCCTGGTCGGGAGCAAATCCGACCTCGAGGTCGCCGAGAAGGTCCGGGCGCGGCTCACCGAGTTCGGAGTCGCGTGCGACGTCCACGTCGCCTCCGCCCATCGGAACCCGGACAAGGTCGACCGGCTCGTCCGCGACCCGGCGACCGACGTCTTCGTCGCGATGGCCGGACTTTCCGCGGCCCTGCCGGGGGTCGTCGCCGCCCGCACGTTGAAGCCAGTGATCGGCGTGCCGCTGCACCGCGGGCTCGGCCTCGACAGCCTGCTCTCCGTCGTGCAGATGCCGCCCGGCATCCCGGTGGCGGCGGTCGGCCTGGACGCTGCCGAGAACGCCGCGCTGCTCGCGACCGCGATCCTCGCGCTCAAGTTTCCCGAGCTGACCGCGGCGCTCGAGAAGTACCGCGCGAAGTGGCGCGAGGAGCCGGCCCCGCCCTCAGGGAGCGCTCCGTGAACGACCCGGCGGCCTTCGAGAAGGGGGCCGTCGAGCGGATCCGCGCGGAGGTTCCCGGCAAAGCGATCATCGCGGCGTCCGGCGGGATCGACTCGACGACGGCCGCGCTCCTGGTCGAGAAGGCGCTCGGAGAGCGGGCGCGCGCGGTCTTCGTCGACAACGGCCTCCTTCGCGCCGGGGAGGTCGAGCGGGTCTCCTCGTTCTTCCGGACGAGTGGGCTACGCTTCGACGTGGTGACGGCGGCCGATCAGTTCTTCCACTCGCTCGAGGGGGTCACGGAGCCCGAGGAGAAGCGGCGCCGGGTCGGAGCCGCCTTCATCCGGGTCTTCGAGACCGAGGCCGACCGGTTCGGGACCGACCGGCTGGTGCAGGGCACGATCGCCCCGGACTGGATCGAGAGCGGCGGGTCGTTACGGGACACGATCAAGACCCACCACAACGTCGGCGGGGTGCCGAAGGACAGCCGGCTCGTCCTGGTCGAGCCGCTCCGGGACCTCTACAAGGACGAAGTGCGGGCGCTCGCCCGTCACCTCGGGATCCCGGCGGCGGACCGCCAACCGTTCCCGGGTCCCGGCCTCGCGGTGCGCGTGAACGGCCCCGTGACCCCGGAGCGCGTGCGCCGGGCTCGGGTCGCGAACGCGATCGTCGAAGAGGAGGTTGAGCGGGCCGTCGCGGCGGGCACGATCCCCCGTCCCTGGCAGTACTTCGCCGTGCTGCTCCCGACCCGAACGGTCGGCGTCACCGGCGACAACCGGGTCTACGGAGAGGCGGTAAGCGTCCGAGTGGTCGAGTCGATCGACGCGATGACCGCGACCGCGATGAACGTTCCGCGTCCGGTCCTGAAGACGATTGCCGAGCGGATCACCCGGGACCTCTCGGGCGAGGTCGTCCGGGTACTCTACGACGTCACCGACAAGCCTCCGGCGACGATCGAGTGGGAGTAGCCGCGATGGCGCCCCGACCGGGCCGGGCCCTCACCGCCGAGGACCGAGCGCTCGTGCGCCGGGCGCAGGAGGCGCTCCGGTCGGGCTACCGGAAGGACCGGCACGGCGTGGCGGCCGCCGTGCGCACCGCCTCGGGAACGGTGTACATCGGGCTGAACGTCGACGGGATCCACGGCCCGTGCGCCGAGCACGTGGCGATCGGCGCTGCGGTCACGGCCGGCGATGCGAAGCTTCGGTCGATGGTGGCGGTCGCAAAACGGGGGACGGCCTATCCGGTGCTCTCTCCCTGCGGCAACTGCCGCCAGCTGCTGCTCGACTACGCGCCGGACGCCGCCGTGATCGCCCGCTATCCGGACGGACGGCTCGTTCGCCTGTCCGTTCAGGAGAGTCTTCCGGCGGCGTTCCGCACCTTTCGCGGAGCGCGCCGGACCCGGCGAACGGGCCGGTCGCGCGCACGGCGCGCGAAGACCCTATCTACCCGCCCCTCTCCCGTCCGGCCCCGATGACCGAGCCTCGAACGTCGTCCGGATCGACCCGCACGATCCAGATCCCGGAGGAGGTCGCGCGGGGCATCGAAGAGCGGCTCCGGAGCTCATCGTTCGGGTCGGTCGACGCGTTCGTCTCCTTCGTGCTCGCCCGTCTCCTGGAACAGTCCCACGACCAGGGCTTCAGCGAAGAGGACGAGCGCGCGCTCAAGGAGCGCCTCCGCTCGCTCGGCTACATCGACTGAGGCGAGCGCCGTTCCGCGCCGCAAGGTATGTAATCCCGACCCTCCATCGCCGCCCGTGCGGAGAGGGATCGGCGTGCGGGCCATCGTGGCCTGGGCGATCCTGACCGTGGTTCTGGTCTCGACCATCGGGGTCGTCTCGCTCTCGGCCGCCGCGACCGTGGCGCACGCGTCGTCGGCGCCGGTGCCCGCGGCGGGGGTCTCTCCGGACGCCCTCGACCTCACGTGGACGAACCTGAGCCTCTCGAACGCGGCCCAACCACCCCCCCGGGTCACGGGCAGCATGGTCTACGACTCCGCCCTCGGCGAGGTCGTGCTGTTCGGAGGGCAGTACTTCAACGGGACGTCCGACGCGACCGACTTCTACAACGATACCTGGACGTTCGCGCACGGGGTGTGGACCAACGTCACGACCCCGGTCGCGCCCTCGCCCCGGTCGGGAGCCGGGCTCGCGTACGACCCGGCGAACAACGAGATCGTGCTGTTCGGCGGTCGCGGGGCCGAGCGGAACGACCTGAACGACACGTGGACCTGGACCGACGGCACGTGGACCAACATCACCTCCGCGGTCGGGCCGTCGCCGCCGCCCGGGTTCTGGTCCTCGATGGCGTACGATGCGCAAACCGAGGCGATCCTCCTGTTCGGTGGTGTCAACATCACCGACGGCCTCCAAGAGACCTACACCAACGCGACGTGGTCGTTCATCGGGAACCAGTGGACCCACCTCTCTCCGGCGACGGTGCCGCCCGGTCGGCAGACGCAGGCGATGATCTGGGATACTGTCGACAATGAGATGGTGATGTTCGGCGGGCAGGGCTCTGTCGAGACCCTCAACGACACGTGGACGTACTACGACGCCAACTGGGTGCAGGACACGACTCCCGTGCACCCGGGCGCGCGCGGAGGAGAAGGGATCGCCTACGACAGCTCGATCAACCGCGTCGTCCTGTACGGAGGGACGCCGGCGCCCGACGATTTCTACTCGACCTGGCTGTACGCCGGCGGCACGTGGACGCAGTACAACACCACCCTCGTGCCCACGAACCCGCAGGCGACGTACGGCCAGTTCGTCTACGATGCCGCCGACAACGAGGTCGTCGACCTCAACGAGCCGCTCGGGGAGGGCCCGGTATCGACCTGGGTGTTGAAGATCACGAACGCCGCGATCGGCCCGCCGACGTTCTCCGTCACGCTAAACGCGGACCCCGGCTCGATCGTGCTCGGGGCGGAGACGAACCTCACCGCGGTCGTGACCGGCGGGACCGCGCCGATCCGCTACGCGTACACCGGCCTCCCGGCCGGATGCACCTCCCAGAACCTCGCGACCCTCCCCTGCATTCCGAGCGCCTCCGGGAGCTTCCGCATCACGGTCACCGCGACCGACGACCTCGGGAACACGACCCAGGGAAACGCGACGCTGACCGTGACCACGAGCCCCGGCAGTACGTCACCCAGTTCCTCCGGCACGGGCGACTGGATCTGGATCCTCCTGGTCGTGGTCGTCGTCGTGGTGATCTTGGTCGTGCTGCTGTTCGCCCGTCGCCGGCGGCCGGCCCCAGCGCCGCCGGGGGCGCCGCCGTTCAACGGCCCGCCGGTGCCGCCACCGCCGCCGCCCGGGTCGTGACGTCGAAGGTGCCGCCAACGCTTAGCATCCCAGCCGGCTCGTCCCTCCTGTGCTGACCTGTCCGTTCTGCGACGCGCCCGAGACGGAACGCCTGGACCTCGAAGGCCGACGGTTCCTCGTCTTCCGCTGCATGTTCACGCCCGAGGTCGACCCCGCGATGACCGACGAGGAGGTCGCGGCGGCCCTGCGGACCACGTTCGGGTCGGACGGACGCGGGTACTTCCGCGGCACGTGCGACCGACTCCATGTCTACGTCACCCGGGGAGAGGGCGCTCGCGTCCTCGCTCCGGACGGCGACCCTCGGGCCGTCAGTCGCCCTCGAGCGTGAGCGCCCGCTGGAGGAAGAACACCCCGGCCCACGAGATCTCGGCCGCCTCCACGCTCACGAACGAGATCGCGATCGAGATCGCGAACATCACCGCGGAGTAGTACCCCCGCCGGGTGAAGTAGCGCGCCGCGGCCGGCGGAACGCCCGGCTTCGTGAGCCCGTTCCGCTGGGCGTAGACCCAGATCCCGGTGGTCGTGAGGCCCAGGGTGACCTGGATGGCGGCGAACAGGTCGATCGCGACCTGGTAACTGCTGTAGGTGGTGTACACGCTGAGCACGAACGGCATCAGCGCGATCTGCAGGAGCAGGACGAGGTTCAGCCAGACGAGTCCCTGGTCGAACTTCGCGATGTACTGGTACGTCCGGTTGTGGACGATCCACCAGATCGAGATCATCACGAACGCGAACGCGTACCCGAGGAAGACCGGCCAGTCGTCGAGGAGCCGGTGCGCGAGCATCCCCTCCGAGGGGTGGGCGCCCATCGCGAGCCCCGGGAACGACGGCACCGTCAGGGAGAGGACGAGCAGGGTCATCGCGAAGGCGAAGACCCCGTCGCTGAGCGCCACGATCCGGCTGAGGTCCTCCCCCGAGATCGACGTGAGGCCGGGCGAGCGCCGACGGTGCGGCCAGCGACCGGTCGAGGTCGGCCCCGCCCCGGCTCCGGAGGCCGGCGCCGGAGCGGCGGCGGAGGGGGACGGTCCCGGCACTTCGGGGGCGGGGGACGGCAGCGGTTCGTCCGTCATCGCCCGCGGCCCGGAGCGGGCAGGTCCTCGGCATCGGCCTCGATCTCGACCATCATCGTGGGCTCGATCAGCCCGGCCACGCCCACGAGCGTCATCGCGGGCCGGATCGGGGGGAACCGCTCGCCCAGCGCGCGGGTCACCTCGGAGGAGCGGCCGAGGTCGGTGACGAAGATCCGCAGCCGCACGATCGCCTCCCGTTGGCTCCCGAGCGCCGCGAGGGCGCGTTCGATGTTGTCGAGCGCCTGGACCGTCTGCCGGTACGGGTCACCGGGGGCGACGATCGCCCCGTCGGGACCGAACGCGGTCGTGCCCGAGACGTAGACCCGGACGCCGACGCGGAGCGCGCGGCTGTACCCGACGACCGGCTCCCAGCGGGAACCGCTCGCGAATCGCTGCCGGACGCCGGCCGGGGGGGCCTTACGCCGGGGCCTTCGTGCCGATCTTGCCAAGCGCGCTCTCCGTCGGGACGAGATGCCGGGCGAGTCCGAGCTCCTCGGGGGAGGCGCCGAGCGCGAGCCCGACGACCTGCGGCAGGTGGAAGACCGGCATGTCGAGGGAATGGCCCACGGCCTTCGCGGCCTGGTTCTGGTACGCGTCCAGCGA
This sequence comes from Thermoplasmata archaeon, assembly GCA_030043865.1. Taxonomy (GTDB): domain Archaea; phylum Thermoplasmatota; class Thermoplasmata; order Lutacidiplasmatales; family UBA184; genus Lutacidiplasma. The sequence continues at coordinate 7,715 of JASHWZ010000080.1, forward strand.
GATGTGGCAGAGCGGGCAGGGCGTCGCCATCGCGTCGGCCCCATGGGACTTCGCGTCCTCGATCTGCCGGCCCGCGATCCGGCTCGCGGTGTCCGGCTTGACGAACTGGATCGGAAAGCCGCAGCACATCACGCGACCCCGGTAGTACACCGGCGTCGCGCCCAGGGCGTCCAAGAGCTGCTCGAACGACCGGGGCTCCTCGGGGTTCTCCCACTGGAGTTCGTCGCCAGGGCGAAGGAGGTGGCAGCCGTAGAACGCGCCGACCTTGAGGCCGGCGAGCGGGCGGCGCACCTTCGCGCGGATCGCATCGAGGCCGACGTTCTCCACGAG
>JASHWZ010000081.1 GCA_030043865.1 Thermoplasmata archaeon
CGCAGCGGGCCGTGTTCGACGCTGGTTTGAAGACGATCGTGTTGCCCGAGATCAGGGCCGCCGCGATCTTCCAGTTGGGAATGGCCGTGGGGAAATTCCAGGGAGTGATGCACGCCACCACGCCCTTCGGCTGGCGCACGGTGAGGCAGAATTTCGAGCGGAGCTCGGAGGGGACCGTCTCGCCGAAGAGTCGGCGACCCTCTCCCGCCATGTACTCGATGAAGTCGATCGACTCCTGGACGTCGCCGAGCCCCTCGGCGATGACCTTGCCCATCTCCCGCGTGACGATCCGCCCGACCTCGGGCTTCCGCTGCTTCAAGAGGCGCGCGGCCTCGAGCAGGAGGTCCCCCCGCTTCGGCGCCGGCGTCTCCTTCCACGCCGGGAACGCCTTCGCCGCGGCCGCCACGGCCCGCTCGACGTCCTCCGCGGTCCCCGCCACGAACGACGCGATCGGCTCGCGCGTCGCGGGATTCACGGTCTCGAACCGCTTCGTCTTCGCCGGTGACGTCCACTTTCCGCCGAGGTAGAGACCGAACGACTCGACCGAGGATGGCATGGCAGGTACGACCGGTTCGGCGGACGGGGGTCGCCGCTAAAAGCGTCTCCCTCGCGCGACGGCCTTCGGCTCTGAGAGCTTAATAGACCCGGCCCCGGTCCCCGCGCCGATGGAGCACCGACTGGAGGCGGACCTCACGCTGAGCGGGCCGCTCAAGGACCCGTCGGCCCTCGGCCCGCTCGTCACGAAGACCGCCGAGGAGGCGGTCCAGCGGACGATCGGGGCGAAGGGAGAGGGGCGTCTCACCGAGTGGTCCGCGGAAGGGGACCATCTGAAGGTCGTCTTCGAGTCGACCGGAGCGCGACCGCACCAGGCGTTGCTCGCGTTCGTTCGACGGCTGGGGGAGGAGCTCGGCAAGTCCCAGAAGGTCGGTGTGCGGACGTTCCGGTCCCCGAAGTACCGGACCCACTTCACGCTCTCCGCCGCGCCGGAGAAGCCGGTCGCGATACCGCTCCCGCATCGGTTGACCCATCGGGGCACCGAAGCGACGCTCGAGCTCGACGACCTCGAGGAGCCGGGGCTCCGCGACAATTGGATGGACCGGGCGGTCGCTCTCGTAAAGGAGAAGGTCGAACGACAGCACTACGAGGGCAAGGAGCAGTTCTGGTCGCTCCTCACGTCGAGCCCGCGGCGCGAGACGGCGTTCGCGAAGGACCCGACCGAGGAGATGCTGCGACGGCTCTGGGTTCGCCCCGGCCCGACGAAAGGCAAGTGGTTCCTCGGACCGACCGCGGCGCACCTGTTCCGCACGATGGAGCGGATCGCGCGTGAGGAGGTGCTCGACCCGCTCGGCTTCCACGAGGTCGTCCAACCGCACCACGATTCGTTCGACATCCTCCTCCGGACGGGGCACATGGAGGGGCTCCCCGGCGAGTTCTACTACGTCGCCGAGCCGAAGACCCGCGACCCGGTCGCGTGGGAGCGGTTCACGGATCTCGTCAAGATCACGGGCGAGGTCCCGAAGGACGAGCTCGCGAAGATGGTGACCGGACCGACGGCGGTCTCCTGCTACGCGCAGTGCCCGACGATCTACTGGTGGCTCTCCGGTCGGACGATCGCCACCGAGAGCCTACCGCTGCTCGTCTACGACAAGTCGGCCGTATCGAACCGGTACGAGAGCGGTGGCCGCCACGGGCTCGAGCGGGTCGACGAGTTCCATCGGATCGAACCGGTCTACGTCGGCGCCCCGGACGACCTGGTCGCCCTGCGCGAGCGCCTGCTCGAGCGGTACGGTCGGGTCTTCAACGACATCCTCGAGCTCGAGTGGCGGACGGCGTGGGTAACGCCGTTCTACATGCAGCAGAGCGGCCAGGTGGGGCTCGAAGACTCGAAGGCCCATGTCAAGGGCACGATCGATTTCGAAGCGTACCTTCCGTACCGGGGCCCCCGGGAGACGTCCGAGTGGCTCGAGTTCCAGAATCTCTCCATCGTCGGCGACAAGTACACCAAGGCGTTCTCGATCAAGACCCAGAAGGGAGAGCTCTGGTCCGGCTGCTCCGGCATCGGCCTCGAACGCTGGCTCACCGCGTTCCTCGCGCAGAAGGGGCTCGACCCGGACGCCTGGCCCGCGGCGTTCCGCGACTACGCGGGGACGCTGCCGCACGACGTGAAGTTCCTGTAACGGTCGCCCCGAGCCGGTACGCCTAAGCGGAAGGCCCCCTACCGGCGGCGGAGGCAGCGTTGGGCCGTCAGCGTTTGCTGGACGATTTCGGGCGCGAGGACGGCGCGACGCCCACGCCGTTCGTCCCGCTCGCGGCCCGGGAGCGGCCGGAGGGGCTTCCGGAGGTCTGGCGCGTGGTCGACGGGTACGTCGAGCACCCCTACTTGCGCGCACGGGAGCTCCGCGCGCTGCCGTTCCAGCTGGACCTCGCCCGGATCGCGCTTTCGGACGACCTGCTCGTCGTGCTCCCGACGGGACTCGGCAAGACCGTCATCGCCGCCCTCGTGGCGGTGGAACTCCTCCGTCGTTCGCCCGGGAAGCTCCTGTTCCTCGCCCCGACGCGCCCGCTCGTCCAGCAGCACGCCGCCTCGTTCGCCCGCTGGCTCCGGCCGATGCGCCTGGCTCGGTTCACCGGCACGGTGCGACGGCCCGTGCGGGAGGGGGCGTGGGAGACCGCGGACCTCGTCTTCGCCACGCCCGAGATCGTGCAGAACGACCTCGCGGCCGGTCGGTACGACCTGAAGAACGTCGCGTTGCTGGTCTTCGACGAAGCGCACCACGCGGTCGGGAAGTACGTCTACGTCCCGATCGCCGAGCGGTTCCGAGCCGAACGTCCGGACGGGGCGCGCGTGCTCGGCCTCACCGCCTCTCCCGGGGGAAAGGACGAACGGATCGAGGAGGTCGTCGCTGCGCTCGGCGTCGGGCGGATCGAGGCCCGCACGCGGGAGGACCCGGGGGTCGCAGAGTACGTGCAGCCGACCGACGTCGAGCTCGTGTGGGTCGACCTCCCCCCGGCGGTCCGTCAGGTGCGCGAGGCCCTGACCGACGCGGCGCGGGCGACCGCGCGCAAGCTGCAGAAGATGGGGTACCTTCGGAAGAAGCCGATCGGCTCGCTCACGGTGAAGGACCTGATCGCGCTCCGCGCCGAGATCTTCGCCCGGCCCGGACCGATGGTCCGTCGGTTCGGCCCGCTGTTCCACCAGCTCGTGCTGCTTCACCTCCACCACGCCCAGGAGCGCCTCGAGACCCAGGGCGTTACCCCGTTCCTCCAGTACCTGGACCGGGTCGAGGGGAAGCCCAAGCCGAGCCGAGGGGACGCGGCGTTCCTGAAGCTCCCCGAGGTCGCGCGCGCCCGCGCCGAAGCCCGGGAGTTCCTCCGCGACACGAAAGCGCCGTCCCACCCGAAGCTCGACGCGCTGGTCGAGCTCGTCCGGACGACGATGGCGCGAGCTCCGGACCACCCTCCCCGGGTGCTCGTCTTCGCTCAGTATCGGGACACGATCCAGGGGATCCAGTCGCTCCTCGAACTCCAGGGCTGGACGGTCGGCCGATTCGTGGGCCAGGCCACGCGGGACTCCGACGATCCCGGTATGAACCAGAAGGAGCAGGCCCGGGTGCTCCAGGGGTTCCGGGACGGCCGGTTCCCCGTGCTCGTCGCGAGCAGCGTGGCCGAGGAAGGCCTCGACGTGCCGGACGTCGACCTGGTGGTCTTCTTCGAGTCGGTCCCGAGCGAGATCCGGGCGATCCAGAGGCGGGGGAGGACCGGACGGACCTCGCTCGGCCGGGTCGCGGTACTCCTCACCCGGGAGACTCGGGACGTGCAGTACCAGCAGGCGGAGGTGCGCCGGGAAAAGGCGATGAAACGGATCGTTCGCCGGCTCTCCGCCGAGGCGCGACAGCGCGGGTCGAGTCGCGTCGGCGGTCCGGGGTCGACCGCGAGCCGAGGGGCCCGAGAACGCCCGGAAACCTCGGTATAAAGATTGGTAAGCCGTGCGACGCCGTGCCCATCGGTCGGCGAGGCTAAATAACGGAATCCGGGTCGAACGGCCCAAGGTGGCGATGGGCCTCCTCGCGGCGCTCCTACACAACCTCGGATTGGCCACGCTCACCCTGATTTCGGTCGCCCTGACGATCTATCTGGTCTACGTCATGATCCACCCCGAGAAGTTCTGAGGGGTGGACACCCTTGGTCGACCTGCAGTCCCTCTGGGACGTCGTCCTCGTCGTGGCCCTCGTCGTCGCGGTCGCCCCGTGGTTCGGCGCGTACCTGGGGAAGGTCTACCTGAACCGCCCGGTCTTCGGCGACGCCGTCCTCGCTCCCCTCGAGCAGGCCGCGTACCGACTCATCGGCACGTCGCCGCGGCGCCAGATGCGACCGCGCGAGTACATGTTCGCGGTCCTCCTGCTGAACGGCGCCGTCTTCGCCTTCCT
>JASHWZ010000082.1 GCA_030043865.1 Thermoplasmata archaeon
GCCTTCTCGCCGCCCTGGAAGACCGCGCGGACGTTCGCGGCGTCGTAGAGCGCCCGGTTCTCGGCCCCGACCTTGTCCGGCGTCGCGTCGACGACCACGTCGGCGCGCGCGATCATCTCCGTCACGGTGCCCGCGACCGGGAGCCCGGCCGCCGCGAAGTCGGCGCGCGGAGCGGCCTCCGCGACGAACAGCGGGTACCCGCGGTCGACCGCCCGGCGAGCCTCGAAGTCCGGGGTCGTCTTCGCGACCCCGACGAGCTCGAGGTCCGGTTGCTTCGCGACCGCGTCGGCGACGCGCTTGCCGATCGTCCCGTAGCCGTTCACCGCGACGCGGACCCGCACGACGGACGAACCTCGACCGTGCGAGCGGCGGCCGGGATAAAGGCATTCCCGGAGCGGGCGCGGTCCGGGGCCAGTATCCTTAATCCCCGCCCGGGCGTCGCCGCGCGACCGCCGATGGAGTTCCGGCTGAGCGACGAGGAAGCCGCGTTCCAGGCCGCGGTCCGCCGGTTCGGGGACCGGGTGCTCCGGCCGCACGAGCGCGCGATCGACGCGGAGGGCCGGATCCCCGACGAGGTGCTGCGCGCGATGGCGGAGCTCGGGCTCCTCGCGATGCCGGTCCCGACCGAGTACGGCGGGATGGGCGCCTCCGCCGTCCTGACCGAGCTCGCCGCCGAGGAGATCGGTCGCGGCGACTTCTCGATGGCGACCGCGGTCTTCTTCCTGCTCGAGGCCGGCTGGGGGTACCTGCTCTCGAAGCACGGCACTGAGGAAGCGAAGCGGGAGGTGCTCCCGCCGGTCTGTCGTGGGGAGGCGTTCCTCGGGATCGCGACGACCGAGCCGACCGGCGGCAGCGACCTCGCGAACCTCCGGACGACCGCGCGGCGCGACGGCGCGGAGTTCGTGCTGCACGGAGAGAAGGCGTTCGTCTCGGGGGTGGAGGAGGCGAAGCGGCTCGGCGGCGGCCATCTCACGCTCGCCAAGTCGTCCGCCGGTGGGTTCGACTTCCTCTACGTCCCGACGCGGACGAGCGGCGTCGCGACGCAGCGGTTCGAGAACATGGGACGGATGGGGATCTCGACCGGCGGGCTCACGTACTCCGACGTGCGGGTCCCCGAGCGGTACCTCGTCGGCGCGGAAGGGAAGGGGTTCGAATGCGCGATGGAAGGGTTCTCCGTCGCCCGCACCTTCGTGAGCGCCGCGTGCATCGGCGCGGCCGAGCGGGCGCTCGAGACGGGGCGGGCGTACATCCGCGAGCGGCGGGCGTTCGGCCAGCCGCTCGGGAAGTTCGAGGCGATCCAGTTCGAGCTCGTCGACCTGTGGACGCAGGTCGAGGCCGTGAAGTGGCAGTGCCGCCGGGCCGCGTGGCTGCTCGACACCTACCCGCTGAAGGGAGACCCCTCGCACCGATCGGAGGTCGACCTCGCGGTCGCGAGCGTGAAGCTGACCGCCCCGCCGATCGCGTTCGAATGCGTGAAACGGGTGATGATGTGGTTCGGGGCGGCCGGGTACACGAAGGACGTCGGGCTCGAGCTCGGCTTCCGCGGGATCATGTCGTACCTGGTCGGCGCGGAGGGCGGGCTCAACATCATGCGGATCATCCTCGGTCGGGAGCTCCTCGGGAAGGAGTTTCTCCCGTACAAGTGAGCCCCCATGACCCGGCGAGCCCGCGAGGCGCCGGTCCGGGAGCGGGCGTTCCACGAACGGCTCGCCCGCACGCTGCCCGCGGGCCGCTCGGGGCTGCTGCCGCTCGGCGACGACGCGACCGCGCTCCGCCCGCCGCCGGGCCGGGTCGCGGTCGTCTCGACCGACACGCTAGTCGAGGGGACCCACTTCCTCCCGACCTCGCCGCCCGAGCGCGTCGGCGCCGCCGCGACCGGGGTGAGCCTCTCCGACGTCGCGGCGAAGGGCGCGACCCCGGACGCGGTGCTCCTCGCGCTCGTCCTCCCCGTTGGGACCACGAGCGCTTGGGCCGAGGCGGTCGTACGGGGCGCGGAGCGATTCGGCGCCCGGTTCGGTGCGCACGTCGTCGGGGGCGACACGAAGCCCGGCCCGGTGCGGGCGGTCGTCAGCACGGTCCTCGGCTGGGGTCGGGCGTCCCACCTCGCGCCCCGGACGGGTGCCCGTCCCGGCGACCTCCTGGTCACCACCGGGGACGTCGGCCGGGGGGGCCTGGCGGCGGCCCGCCTTGCCGCCGGGGGCTCGCGCGGGCGGCGGGCGGTCGTCGACCTGCTCGACGTACGCCCGCGCGTGCGCGAGGGCCGGGTGCTCGCGCCGCTCAGCCACGCGCTCATCGACACTTCGGACGGGATCGCGGAGGCGGCCCGTCTCCTCGCCAAGGCGAGCCGGGTCCGGCTCGTGGTCGACGAGGGCCGGCTCCCCCTCGCGCGGGGGATCGCCGCGCTCACGAAGACACCCGAGCGGCGACGCGAGATCGCGTTCTACGGCGGGGACTATGAGCTGCTCGCGGCGGTCCCCGCGTCCGGCGTTGTTCGCGCCGAGCGGGCGGTCCGCTCGGTCGGGGGACGTCTCTCGCGCGTCGGCCGGGTCGAGCGCGGCGCGGGCGCGTGGCTCGTCGCGGACGGCCGGCGCGCGCCGATGCCGGACGCCGGCTGGCAACCGTTCGGACCCGAGCGGACGTTCGAGCCCGCGTCGTCCGGAACGGCCGCCCGGGGAACGAACGCCGTGCGGCACCGTCGCAGGGTTCACGCTACGCTCAAGTAGGGGTTCCCGGGTCCCGCGGCAGCCCCCGAGGGGGATTTGACCATGCCGAACAGCTCTTCCATCAATCCGTTCGAGACGGCGAAACAGCAGATCGACATCGTGGCCGAACTGATCGGGATCGACAACGGCGTGCGCGAGGTCCTGAAGCACCCGAAGCGGGAGCTCACGGTCAACTTCCCCGTCCG
>JASHWZ010000083.1 GCA_030043865.1 Thermoplasmata archaeon
AAGAAAAGGGAAGGAAAGGGTTCGCCCGAGCTTCGCCGGCTCGACTCAGCTGCTCGGCGGAGGCGACTCTTCGGTCGTCTCCGTGGGTCCCTTGGTGTCGGTCGTCCCGGACTCCCACGACTGGGGCGGTGCGGCCGCGGGGGGCTTCCGGCCGCGCCAGTAGAGGGCGAGGGCCAGGAAGATGATCGCGAGCACCGCGAACAGCCCGATCAGCGCGTAGGCGAGCGTGCCCAGGAAGTTCTGGTTCTGCGCCGCCGACGGCGTCGTGACCGCGGTGAACACGATCGTCTGCGTGTAGTTCGCCCCGTTCACCGTGACCGCGCCTCCGCTCGGGGAGGCAGTGTAGCCGCTCGGTGCGATGATCGCGAACGTTTCCGTCCCGTTCTGCACCGTGAAGCTCACGGAGGTCGCCGTCCCGGTCGTCGACTTGCCGGCGTAGAACACCGTCCAGGTCGCCCCGTTGGGTAGACCGCTCGCGGTGAACGTCACCGTGAACGTCTCGGGGATCGGACCGAAGATGATGACCTGCGTCTGGGGCCCCGCGGAGACCGTCACGTTGCCGGACGGTGGAGTCGCGACGTACCCGGCAATCGTCGGTACCGTGAACGCCCACGTGCCGTTGGGCAGGTTGGCGACCAGGTAGTACGTGGTACTGGTGTACGACGTCCCGTTGACGACCACGGCCCACGGCGTATCCGTGGCGAGGCCGCCCTCGAAGAACGTCACCGCGTAGGTGAACACCACGAACTTGATGGTCACCGCCGGAGTGGTTCCGTTCACGACCGCCGTGCCCGACCAAGTGCTGGTCGTCCAGCCGCCGATGGTCGAGACCGACCAGTTGTACGTCCCGTTCGGTAAGACGAACGTCAGGCTCGACGCCGTGCTGGGGATGGCGAACCCGTCGATCGTCACGTTCCACGCGCTGCCCGTCGGCAGGCCCGTCTCCTCGAACGTCAGGTCGAACCCGTTCCCGGGGGTCGAGAACGGCACGTCGACGATCACGTTCGCGCCGACGACCGCCACCTGACCGGACGAGGCCGGTGGGGTGTAGCCCGCGATCGCGGCGATCGAGAAGATGTACGTCGCGTTCTCTTCGTAGAACGTGATGTTACCCGTCCCGGTCAGCGAGAACGCCGGTGACCCCAGCGTGATCGTCCACGAGGTCGTCGACGGTAAGCCCTGCGGCACGAACGTGACCGCGTACGTCGTCAGGATCACTCCCACGTACGTCACGCTCACGTCGACCGCCTCGGTCGCGTCGAAGCTCACCGTTCCCTGGGACGCGTGCGTGTACCCGACCACGACGCCCGGCGTGTAGTTCCAGCCCGGCGTGGTGTTGACCGGTAACGTGAACGTGATCGTCGGCAAGTTGCTCGACAACGTTCCCACGTTCGCGATCAGGATCTGCCACGTCGTGTTGGAGACCAGCCCACCTTCCGTGAAGCTCAGCGTGTTCGTCGCTCCCGTGAAGGCGGTGTACGTCACCGTGACGGTGGCGTTCGCTCCGTCGATCACGGCCGTGCCGTTCGCCGGGGAGGCGCCGTAGCCGGTCGTGAACCCGACCCAGTACGGGTAGCTGCCGTTCGCGAGGCCGGTGAAGTTCAGGTAGTTGATACCCGCCACCGTCGTCGTCGAGAGCGTCTTCCCGTCCAGCGTCGCCGAGAACGTCTGACCCGCGGGCAGCGTGCTCTCCTGAACGCTCGTGTGGAACACCGTGTCCGCATAGACCCAGGTGTACCACGTCTGCACACCACCGCCACCCACCGAGGGGTTCAGGTTGATGCCGGTCACGGAGAGCCACGACCCGTAGTCGACCGCCAGCTCGGTGGTGTAGTCGTACACCTCGATCGCGAGCTCGTTGCCGATGTGCTCGATCAGGTTGTACTCGAGCACTCGGTACGTGAGGTTGACCTCATGGGCCGCCAGCGCGTTCCAGTCGACGAGCGTCTGGTACGCGATCCCCTGGCACTCGCTCGGGATGCCGAGCGAGCTGACGTCCGGCTCGTAGTTCGCCCAGTAGACCAGCGCGGCCCAGGAGCTGTCGTCGGACGGCGCACCCGAGCAGGCGGCCGCGGTCACGTCATTGTACCGGGGCTCGGCGAACGTCGAGTAGAGGCCCTGCGCGTACGAGAACGTACCGTTGGGGAGCCAGAACGGTACCATGTAGTCCGTCGGGTCACCGTAGTCGGGCACCCAGCCCCAGTTGAAGACCGGGAGACTGCCTTGGCCGTTCCCGAGCCCTACTTGGGCGTACAGCTCGCTGCCCGTGATGTCGAAGTAGTACATCTGAATCGCGCCGCCCGTGAGCGACTTGACCGAGGCGATCCATGCCTCCATCGTCGCGTCGAGGGTGGGCGTCCCGACCCAGCCCTGGATGGCGAAGCGGCAGGGCGTCGAGGACGTGCACGCCGCCAGCTCGGAGTCGTAGAACGGACTACTTGGGTTCGTGATGTTCTGCCACCACGACGCCGCTCCGCCCGTGACCGAGGGACTGGTCTGAGGGTTTCCTTCCGAGGCGGAACAGGTCGGCGCGCCCTGGCACCCGGGCCAGCTGACGTTGCTGGGGTAGTACGTCGTCTGACCGGGCGGGATCGCCCCGCCGTAGTTGACCCCGTACGTCACCCCGTCGACCGAGTTGATCGTGCTCTGCACGGTCGTGTACGGGAACGCCGTCACGAGGAACTGCCGGAGGCCGAGGTTCGACAGGAAGTCGCCCGGCACGTTGGTGTAGCCCGGCCCGTTCGGGTCGATCAAGCCCTCGTTCGTCGTGTTGAACGTGAGCTCGAACATCATGTTCCAGTTGTTCCCGGTGAGGACGTTCTGGAGCAGGTTGTACGTCCCGGTGTGGACCAGATCGAGGATCGTCGACGTGTCGGTCGGGTCGTACTGGACCGTATCCGCCTGCCCAGCGACGGCCTCCTCAATCCCTAACGTATCGGTATCTTGCCAGTAGACGACGACGTTCGGGATGTAGGTCCCGGGCTCGGGGAGACAGTTCGGCTGTCCCGCGCAGCCCTCGGGGGCCACGTACGTCGGGTTGGCCGCGAGGGTGTAGCCACCGCTGCCCTGGGGGCCGCCGCCCGTGACGCCGACCTGGACCGCGTAGTACGGCCCAGAGCCGACCATCGTGTACTGGACCGCCGGCTGCGGGGACGCCGGTGCGGTCAGCTCCAGCTCCTGGAGCGCGTCCCACAGCGTGGGCGGCGCGGTCGCGAGCCAGTTCTTGAACGAAGCCGAGCTCGAGCTGGTACCGTTCCCCGGCATCAGGCAAGGCCCGTCACCCTTCGCGGCGGTGGTCCCGTAGAATCCGGGGACGCCCGCACCGAGGTAGGTGAACGTTCCGCAGGGCGTGATGCTGCCCCCGAGCGGGTCGGAGACCAGCTCGAGGAAGAACGGCCACGCTTCGCCCGAGGCCCCCACGTTGAACGTGACGCAGCCGTCGGTCGGGAGCGTGTTGGTGGGGCAGTACTGAGAGTCGTTCACCAGGATCGAGTTGAACACGGGGTCCGGTGTGTTGTTGTACGGGTAGTGGATCCCCGAGTCGTACCCGGTGGACCCGGGGGGCAGAAGGGCCTGCGCCTGGATCCAGCCGTTGTTGTACCCGACGGCGGGGAGGTTGGCGAACGCGAGGGTCCGGATGAACGAGAACAGCACGTCGGTCGGATAGACCGGCCAGCTGGCCTTCGTCGCCGGGTCGTAGAACTTCGCGGTCGCGGAGATCTCGAAGGAGTAGTACTGAGGTGCGCCCGTCGTCGTGTTGTCGAACACGAGGGGGCTGCCGGTTTGGGCGCTGCACTCCGTAGAGCCCGGAACGCACGTCGCGATCTCGGGCACCCAGTTATCCGGCGCGGGGCCGGTGTCGGTGCCGTTGAACGCGATCAGCGTCTCGTAGACGTTGCTGATCGGCTCGTCATCGACCGTATAGTACGCGACGGCGGGGTCGACCGTCGGCGCACCGCCCGGTGCGAGTTCGTACACTTCCAAAGTTCCCGGGTGAGGGCCCGCTCCCGAAGCCGCGGGAGTGGCGCTCGAAGAAGTTGACGCCGAAGCCGCGCTAGCGGCGGAAGTTGTGCTCGCCGACGTCGAAGCCGCGACCGTCGGCGAGGTGCTCTCCGCCGCTCCCAGCGCGGTGGCGGCCGGCCCATTGCTCAACGGCGCGAGCACGCTGAGTCCGAACAGCACCACGACCAAGATCGCCAATACGGTCAGATATCGACCAATGCCTGTGCCTTTCATTCCCGAAACCCCTTCGTTAGGACCCGAAGGCCCTGGGGGCACCCCAGCGGGACGCGGGATATATACCTTACATCAA
>JASHWZ010000084.1 GCA_030043865.1 Thermoplasmata archaeon
TCGGTAACGTCGTTCGCGTCAGTGGCGCTCGGCGGCGGCGTTCCGATGCTCATCGCCCCGGCGATGCACGCGCACATGGGCCTCAACCCGGCCGTGCGGGAGAGCCTCGAGCGCCTCCGAGGTTGGGGGGTCGGAGTGATCTCGGGAAGCTCGACCGAGGGAGAGGAGAAGATCGCCGCTCCCGAGGAGGTCGCGGCGGCGGTGCTCCACCGCATCGCCCAGGGTCCGTGGGTCGGGCGACGGGTGATCGTCATCGCCGGCGCGGCTCGGGAACCGGTCGACGCCGTCCGCTCGCTCACGAACGAGAGCTCCGGAGCGACCGGCGTCGCGCTCGCGACGCAGGCCCATTACCGCGGCGCCGAGGTGGAACTGTGGGCCGGGACGATCCGGGTCCCGATTCCGTCCTTCCTCCACGTGGTCGCGTGGCAGGGGGTTCTCGAACTTCAGGAGCTGGCGACCCGGGAGCGCGAGCGGCTCGCCTCGGCCACTGCGGTGCTGGTGCCGGCCGCGCTGTCCGACTTCACGGTCGAACGACGGCCGGGGAAGATCCCCTCCAAGGACCATGACCGCCTTTCGCTCACCCTCCAGCGAGCACCGAAGGTCCTGCCCGAACTCCGACGCCTAGCTCCCCCACCCGCAAGACTCGTCGCGTTCAAGCTGTTGGCCGGCGAGGGGCCAGAGCGGCTCGAGTCGGCGGCACGGGAGCTGGCGCGAGAGACCGGAGCGGATTGGGTCGTGGCGAACGATGCGGCGACGATGGGTGCCCCCACGACCGAGGCGCTGGTCGTCGCCGGCGACACCAAATCCCACTGGATCCGTGGACCTAAACCGGAGTTTGCGGGACGTCTTCTCGACGAGCTCGGGTCCTCGCTCCCGTCGGGCCCTTCCGACAAATCGGCGGCCGGTTTCACATCGAGGTCATCCCGCCGACACCGTCGTTCACGGGACCGGGGACCTCGCCCCCGCCGATAGACGACTTCGACGCCGGCGGCGGACCCGAATCCTCGTCAGCGAGGGAACGTTTCGTCATCGAACAGTGTGTATATTCACGATGTGACATTTCTTTGTAGCGCGTTCACTTGCAAAGCGTTTAAATCGGTCGGAGTGTCCCCTCGGTGCAGGGACGGAATGAGCGACTTCTGGATCTTCATGGCGTTCACCGCCGCGATGGGCCTCTCGATCTTTCTCTCGCTGCCGGTCGTCTACAGCAAGCGCGCGCAGGGCCAGTGGGCGACGGCGCTCAACGCGGTGGCGATCGGGATCCTCGTCTTCCTATTGGCGGATGTCTTCTCCGACGTCGCGGGACTTCTCTATCCCGGGGGCTCCTACATCGCGGACCCCTGGTACTCGATCGCCTTCGGCATCGCGTTCGTCGTGGCGTTCCTGGGGCTGTACTTCGTCGACAACCTACCGAGGAGCGCACCGCGCGGGATTGGAGACGACGCGTCGAAGGCCGGAGTCCCCGACCTCGATACCGGGCCGCGCCGAACGGCGCTGATCATCGCGCTCGGGATCGGGCTCCAGAACCTGACCGAGGGCCTCGTCTTCGGGGCGCAGTGGACCCTGGGCGCGCTCGGCCTCCTCGCGGTCGTCTTCGTCGGGTTTTTCCTGCAGAACGTGACCGAGGGGTTCCCAATCGCCTCGCCGTTCCTCGGCACGAACGCCCGGCGGGGGGTCGCGATGATGGTGGGACTGTTCCTCGTCGGGGGTCTGCCGACCCTCATCGGCGGGGCGATCGGGTACTTCTGGACCAACTCGCTGCTCCTCGTGATCTTCGACGCCCTCGCGATCGGAGCCATCGCCTACGTCATCCTGCCGATGCTCCGGGTCGCCTTCCGGCCGCTCGCGTCGAGGGACCTGTCGGTCCAGCGCAACAAGCTCGTGTACCTCTGCGTAATGTTGGGGTTCGTCCTCGGCTTCGCGGTGAACGCCGTCTAACCCGATGGCCGAGCACAGTGCTTCGCCCGTCGCCTGGGTGCAGGTGATGCAGGCGCTCGTCGCGCGCGAGCTCGTCGAAGCGTTCGGTATCTCCGAACGGCGGACCGCGGTCCTGCTCGGTATCGTGCCGTCGTCTGTTTCGCAGTACCTTTCCGGAAAGCGGCTCGGCCCCGCGCTCTCCCGGTACCTCGGAGACGAGGAGGCGCGTCGGATCGCCCACGCGACGGCCCAACGCCTGGTGGACGACTCGGGCGGCGCTCGGGCCGTGCTCGAGGCCGCAATCGCCCTCGGCGAGCGAGCGGAAGGCGCCGCGGGTACCCCGGCGCGAAAGCCAGCGGCTACCCTCAGCCCCGAGCTCCAGCGAAAGATCCCGGGATGGCTACGGGACCGGATCGCCGGCGAACAGAACGCGGTCAGCGAGTGCATGCGCCTCGCCCAGCGGTCGAAGGACGAACTGACGCGGGCCCTGTTCCGCCAGATCGCTTCGGACAGTCTCCGGCACGCCGAGATCGTCGCCTCCCTCGCGTCCTATCTGGACCGCGGGGTCGCGTACAGCTCCCCCACCGGCATCACGCGCGACGACGTCGAGCACTTGATCCGCCGAGAGCACGAGGCGGAGGCGACGAGCGAGATCGAGCTCGGCCCCGAGCTCGGCGGGATGATGCAGATCCTTTGGGAGAGCATGGAATCGGACGAGAAGAAGCACGAGCGCCTGCTCGAGCTGCTGCTCGCGACCCATCTGGGTTCCCGCTCGAGCGGTCGAAA
>JASHWZ010000085.1 GCA_030043865.1 Thermoplasmata archaeon
TTCGGGCTTGCGGCGGCCTCGGAGCAGGAGGGCCACCACGGCGATCGCCAGTACCACGACGAGCGCGAGGAGGGCCCACGTGAGCCACGACCCGAGGCTCGACGAGGACGTCGTCGCACTGTAGACCACCGCGACGCTCGCCCCGCCTCCGGCGACCGTCTGGGACCCCGAGTACGGGGTCACGAGGTAGCCCGAGATGTTCCCGATGAGGAAGTGGTACGACCCGTTCGCGATGTGGAAGGTGAGCGTCGATGTGATCGAGGTCGAGGTGTGCCCTCCGATCGTCACCGTCCAGCTCGTGCCCGACGCGAGACCGGTCTCGGAGAACTCGACCGGGTAGAGCACGGCCGAGAACGTCACCGAGACGGTCGGCGAGCTCGCGTCGACCACGACGGAGCCGGCGGACGGGGAGGCGATGTAGCCGGCGACCGGCGCGACGGAGTAACTGTAGGTGCCGTTGGCGAGCGGGACCGTGATCGTGCCGGTCGTGCTCGAGTAGGTGACGCCCGAGACGTTCACGCTCCAGGCAGCGCCGTTCGGGAGGCCGGTCGCCTGGAAGGTCACGGGGTAGGTCGCGGGCGTGAAGACGATCGTCACGACCTCGTAGCCACCCCGGTATGCGATCGTCCCGGCCGCGGGGCTCGCGAGCCAGCCGGCGGGGGCGTCGATGGCGTAGCTGAAGTTCGCCCACGCGGGGCTGCCGGTGAAGACCGAGAGCGAGGTGCCGTTCGTGCTCTCGGAAAGCGAGGAGCCCCACGCGAGTCCCCAGGTCGTTCCCGCCGGAAGACCCTGCGCGGTGAAGACGACCGAGAGGTTCGCGATGTTGAGGGCCCGCGTGAGCGGGTACGGGTCGACGTACGGTCCGCTGATCTCGAGCGGTACGTCGACGATCCCGTCGCCGCCCGGGAGGTTCTGGTCGGGGCCGTGCTCGACGTCGGGGGAGGTCCAGTTGCTCCAGTAGTTCCCACCACCGGGGTACCCGTTCGCGAAGTCGATCGAGGTCGCCGTCCCCCCGGTCGCGTCGAAGTACCAGCCGCCGCCGTCGATGAAATTGTTCCAGTAGACCTCGGTGTTCGCGAGCGAGCCGACCTCGATGTCGAAGTCCTCGGTGTCGTTGTAGAAAGTGTTGCCCGTGATGTTCCCGCCCTCGACCTCGACCAGCGCGAAGCCGATCGCGGAGTCGCTCGCGTTCCCTCCGTAGATCTCCACGCCGGTGTCCGTGTTGAGGTAGAATCCGACGGTCGTCGCGTTCGTCGCGTTGTCGAAGAACAGCAGGGTGCCCTGGGCGATCTGGGCCTCGTAGGCGAACGGGGTGTTCCACACGAAGTTACCGGAGATCACGCTGCCGCTGTCGACCTCGGCGAGGATGCCGTACTCCGCGGCGTCGTAGACCGTGTTGTCGACGACGTCCCCGGTCAGGGTATCGATCATCAGGATGCCGGCGTAGTCCTCCGACAGGTTGGTGGACTCCACGAGGAAGTCCGACGAGAGGTCGAAGACCAGGCCGGTACCGGTATTGTCGAAGGCGCTGTCCCCGAGGAGATCGGAGTCCACGTCTTCGACCAGGAGGAACCCGACGCCTCCCAGCGAGGCGTTCGTGTCCGTGAGGTCGAGGTCGTGCGAGCCGACATCGTAGACGCCGTACGCGTCATCGAGGAACGTGTCCCCGGAGAACGAGATGTCGGTCGAGCTCCGGAGGTACGTACCGTTGCCCTCCGCGGAGGTCACGTCGTCGAACACGCTGTGCTCCACGCTCAGCCCGTCGTCGTCGGCGAGCCACAGGCCGTTCCAGACGTCGAGGTCGGCGGTCAGCCCGGTCAGGGTCCCCGTCGTGACGTTCTCGACATCGAAGCCGGAGTTGCCGGAGTCGTTCGCCGTGTCGTCGATCAAGCTGGCGGGCGCGCCGTGGTTGAGGAGAAGGCCGTCCACCGCCCCGGCGTCGAAATCGGAGGCGGTGATGGTCGAGTCATCGACGTACTCGATGAGGGCGCCGAAATCGTGCCCGTCGGTGAAGTAGGAGTCGTCCACGCTGAGCCCGGACGTGAATTGGGCGAGGAGCCCGTCGACCGAGTCGTTCGCGGCGACGTCGAAGAGCGAGAGGTCGGAATCGTCGATCGCCTCGACCGAATCCTCGGTCGCGCTCAGGAACGACCCCCCGAGCAGGGTGATCGACTGGTCGTAGCCGACCGCGAAGCCGTAGCCGTCGTCGTTCGCGACCGCGTCGAGCTCCTCGAACCCCGTGTCGAAGACCCCCATGAACCCGACGACGTCGTTGCTCGCCCAGTCGTCGAAGCAGGTCACCGCCAGCGAGAAGTTCGCCGCGAACCCGACCGCGCTCGCGTTGGCCCCGTCGTCGCGGAACGTGACGGAGTCGCTCTCGAGCGCGGTGAACGCGCCCCCGTTGGTCGCCCCGGCGTTGACGCTCGCGACCGTCGTCGAGCTCGAGTTGACGACCTCGACCGCGTGGTCCTCGTCGACGATCGCCAAGTCCTCGACCGTGACCCCGACCGTGGTGTTCACCTGGAAGGCGAAGCCGAGCGCCACGGAGCTCGTGATCGTGTAGCCGTTCCCGTCAAAGGTGCTCTGGTTCCGCTCGTCGATGACCGCGCCCGAGAAGCTGGCCGTCAGGTCGTAGGTGTTGCCCGTCTGCGTGATCGGAGCGGTCGCCCCCGAAAGGCTCCCGTCCGGGAGGATCGTGGTGTACGCGGTGACGTCCGGATGGACCTCGGGTTCCCCGGCGGATCGGACCGGCAGCCCGGCCAGCGTCGCGACCGGCGCGAGTGACGGGGACTGCGTGGCGACGGCCGATGGGCGGACGGTGTCCGTGTGGGCGGACGGAGACGTGTCCACCGCTCGCATCGCGGCCATCGAAACGATCAGGACAGCGACAACGGCAATCGAGGCGATCGTGGCCCAGCGGACCATGGGGCGTTTTCTCTCGGCCCTCCATTATAAACTGTCCTTCGGACGACGATGCTCGCGCACGGCGCCCGGCACCTCGCCGAACGGCCCGGATCCCTGCCGACCCGGGGACCGCCAACCTAAAGGAGGGGTCGCTATCGGAGAGTGGGAGCTTCCTGAATGCCCGCAGCTACGGCGACCCTTCCGGGTTGGTATCGAGCCCTCGCAATCGTCGTCGGACTCGTGGCGATCCTCCTCGCCTTCGTGGTGCTGGCCGACCCCGCGCTCGGGCTTGCCACGCTCGTCCTCCTGTTGGGATTCGCCCTGCTCGTCATCGGGCTCGACCGACTGATCGCGGGGGTCACGGGCCACCCCTTCGGCGGGTTCTTCATCGGACCCGCCCAGGGCGTCGTGAACGAGGTCGTGGGCAGCCCGCCGACGACCGGAACCTCGGGCGGCTCGACCGGCGGTCCGCCTAAGCCGTAGGTCCACCCCCGCCGGAGCGGGGCGACCCGACCTAGGGGGCCTGCGAGGCGATCCAGCGGTCCACGCGGCTGGACAG
>JASHWZ010000086.1 GCA_030043865.1 Thermoplasmata archaeon
CAGTCGGCCGCGGACGCCATCGATGAAGCAGATCCGAGATTCCAGCGCGACGACGTCCTCCAGGCCTCGCTGCACGCTCGGTGTCGCCGACATCGGACCCGACCCGTCGGTGCGAGAGGGTCCGGCTTAATGGGGTTTCGCGGTCGCCGTGGCTTCGGCCGCCGCGCTGGGCGCGACCGGGGCCGCCGGAGCGACGACCGCCGGCACGACCGGCTCCGTCGCGCCGGCGCGTCGGCGCCGGTAGGCGACGACCGCGGCCGTCCAGAGCGGGATCGAGACGAGCAGGGCGCCGGCCGCTACGAGGAAGACGAGACGGAAGCTCCCGAACACCGCGAGGATCCCCGAGAGACCCGCACCGAGCACCGCGGCCGCGCCGCCGAGCGCGCTGTTCACGCCGAGGAGCCCGCCCGCGTCGCGTCGCTCGAGCCCGCGGAACAGGATCAGGGAACTCGCGGTCGTGTAGACCGCGATCGCCCCCCCGAGCACGGCGAACGAGACCAGGTTCGCCGCGAAGGCGTTCGTGCCGAACAGGACCGCGAACGTGAACCCGGCCGTGGCGAGGTACCCGAGGCTCCGCACATAGGTCGAGGCGCGCACGAGCGCGTCCGGCCCCAGTCGGTTCGCGAGCCGGCCGGAGATCGGGTAGACGAACACCTGGGCGAGGTTGTTCGCGACGTTGACGAGGAAGATCGCGGCGACCCCGAGGCCCGCCGTGTACAGGTACGGCGTGTACGAGATGTTGTACAGGTTCGATGCGAGGTTGAACAGGAACATCGCGCCGAGGATGAGCGGCAGCTCGTGGTGCATCTCCTCGACCACCCAGAGCCGGAACCGCGCGAGGCGCGACGGGCCGGGCTTCGGGTGGCGGGGGAAAAACGGGATCGCGATCCGCAAGGAGGAGGAGATGTGCAGCCGGGAGGCGAGGCTCTCGGGATGCTTCGCCACGCTCCGGTTCGTCAGCGGGCGCGACGCCTCCCGGATCCCGAACCAGAGCGCGACGGCGCTCACCGCGGCGAGCGCACCGAGCACGTAGAGGAGCGTGGCGAGCGCGTCGTTGCCGATGGTCCAGAAGTAGCCGACCAGAAGACCGGCGACCGAGCCGATCATGCTCATCTCCTGGAACGACGCGAACGCGGTCGCCCGCTCCTTCTCCGAGAACTTCTCGAGGATCAGCAGGTTGGCCGCGTTCGCCCCCGCGGGCGACAGCAGCCCGATCACGGTGTAGACAAGGTACAGCCACGGGAGCGAGCCGACGTGGGCGAGGGCCAGGTAGAGGGCCGCGTACCCTCCGTAGTTCACGAGGAGGAACGCGCGGCGGCCGCGGTAGAGGTCGGCGAGCCGACCCCAGACGACGGAGGAGAGGATCACGGAGGAGTTGAACAGGGTCGCGGCGACCGCAACATCGGCCCAGCTCCCGTGGAACGGGATCAGGATGAGGAGCGGCAGTACGACGCCGAAGCCGGCGGTCGCGGCGTTGATCGGGACGAAGGCGAGGAGCCACGGACGAGCGAGGAGCCGGGCGGGCCAGGTCCGGAGCGAGATCGCCATCGTTCGGACCGGGCGCTACGGGGCCCCCTACTTAATTGCGGAAGCGTGGAGTGGAGGCGCGGGTCCGCCGCGCAGTTTCTCGCCGAGAACGACGGCCCCCGCCGAAGCTCAACGCTTATTAAGGGCGGTCGTTGTCGCCGCCCTTCGAGGGTGTTTCGCGCGTGGCCATCGGCTTTGTCTTGATCAGCACGGCGCCCGCGAAGGAGCACGAGGTCTATACCGAGCTGCTCCGGGTCAAGGGGATCGTCGAACTCCACCCCCTGTTCGGGGAGTACGACCTGATCGCGAAGGTCGAGGCGGAGGACTTCAACGCCCTGGGTCAGCTGGTCGTCGACAAGATCCGATCGGTCCCGGGCGTGATCGACACGAAGACCCTCACCGGCATCAAGTTCTGAGAGGTACGAAATGATCGGTTTGGTCGGGTCCACGGTGACGATCGGCGGTTGGCAGTTCCTGACGATCCTCTTGCTCGTGTTCGGGCTGTTCCTGATCCTGGCGGGCGTCTTCACGGCCTACTTCGGCAGCGGCAAGAGCCGGACGATCGGGGTCGCGCTGCTCGTGGTCGGGCTCGTGGTCGGCATCCTGACGGGTTACCTCTACCACGCCGGGTCGTTCGGCGGTCAGTCCGGCCAGCTCGGCTCGCTCCTGTGGGAGTCGTTCCTCGTGATCGTCGCGGCCGTCATCGGCGCGCTGGTCGCGGTCGGGATCTTCCTGGTCGCGATCATGAAGTCGTAGGGGGGTCTCCCCGGTCGACCCTCGGGGTCGGCACCGATGCCCGCGGCGCCCCGCCCGCGTCTCATCACCCTGACGAGCGACATCGGCTCGGCGTACGCCGCCCAGATGAAGGCGGTGCTGGCGCACCGCCTCTTGCCGGGGCACGTGGTCGACCTCGCCCACGACCTCCGACCCCACGCGGTCGGGGAGGCGGCGTTCCTCTTGCGGGCAATGGCCGGCGGTTTCCCGCCGGGCACCGTCCACGTCGCGGTCGTCGACCCCGGGGTCGGGGGCCGGCGCGCTCCGATCGCCATCGAGTGCCGCGACGGCTCGACGCTCGTCGGCCCGGACAACGGAGTCCTTCTGCCGCTCGCGGCCCTCCTCGGACGACCGAAGGCGTACCGGATCGACCCCCGGAAGCTCGAGCGGCGGGAGCGGGTCGGCACCACGTTCGACGGCCGGGACCTGTTCGCCCCGACGGCTGCCCTCTTGGCGCAGGGGGTGCGCGCATCGCGCCTCGGGCGCCCGATGCGGCCCCACCCCTACTCGGTGCCGACGGCGCGACGGGCGCCCGGCGGCGCCCGCGGCGAGGTCGTGCATACCGACCGGTTCGGGAACCTGGTCACCGACGTGCCGACCGACTGGGTCCCGGCGGCGACGTCAACGGTGGCGGTCCGGATCGAGGGGAGGCGCCCGCGTACCCTCCGGCTCGCCCGGAGCTACGAGGCGCTGGGGCGCGGGAGGGCCGGTCTCCTCGGCTCCAGCTTCGGGCTCCTCGAACTCGCCGTGAGCGAGGGAAGCGCGTCGCGACGTTTCCACGCCGGGACCGGCAGCCGGGTCGACCTCGACTGGTCCGGGCGTCCGGCGCGGACGAGACCGTAAATAGCCCCGACCGTAGGAGCGAGCGGGACGACCCCTCCGTCCCGTGACCGGCATGGCCAAGCGCGACTACTACGAGGTCCTCGGCGTCCCGAAGACCGCGTCGCCCGAGGAGGTCAAGTCGGCGTACCGGAAGCTGGCGCGCCAGTACCACCCCGACGTCGCGAAGAGCGAGCCGAAGGCCGCCGAAGCGAAGTTCAAGGAGATCTCGGAAGCCTACGAGGTGCTCGCCGACCCCCAGAAGCGACGGAACTACGACCAGCTCGGCTTCGATGCGGTGCAGGGCGACTTCGGCCCCGGGGGATTCACTTGGCAGAACTTCACGCACGCCGGCGACCTGGAGGACCTGTTGGGCTCGAACCCGTTGTTCCAGCAACTGTTCGGGAACTTCATGACCGGACCGGCCCGCCGCGCGTCCCGGGGCAGCGACGTCGAGGTCGCGGTCCGCCTGCCGCTGCGCGCGGCGGTCGAGGGGGCGCATCCGACGCTCGAGGTGCCGGTCGTCGGACCGTGCCCGGACTGTCACGGCAACGGGGCGAAGAACGGGACCGCGTACGAGGTCTGCCCGGAGTGCGGCGGCTCGGGTCAAGTCCGCCGCTCGCGCAGCCGCGGCTACACGCAGTTCATCACCGTCGGCCAGTGCCCGACGTGCCGGGGCACGGGGCGCAAGATCCTCGAGCGCTGCCCGACGTGCGGCGGCAGCGGCCGGCAGCGCACCGTCGAGCACATCGAGGTGACCGTGCCCGTCGGAATGGAGGACGGGGGCGTGCTGCGCGTGGCGGGCCACGGCGGCCCGGGCCTCGAGGGCGAGCCGCCCGGCGACCTCTACGTCCAGGTCGTGTTCGAGCCGTCCGACCACATCCGGCGCGACGGCACGGAGGCCTACACCGAGGTGTCGGTTCCGCTCGCCGTCGCGCTGCTCGGCGGGGTCGCGAACGTCCGCACGATCGAGGGGCAGGCGGAGCTGAAGGTGCCGGCGGGGACGCAGCCCGAGACGCCGTTCCGGATGCGGGGCCTCGGGTTCCCCCGGTTCCGGGGTTCCTCGCGGGGTGACCTCGTGGTCACGCTGCACGTCGAACTCCCGCGGTCCCTCTCCGGCCACGAGAAGGACCTCCTGCGCGAGGCGCTCGGTCCGGTGACGCCGACCCCCACCCGCCGGGAGTCGTTCTTCCGACGTCGGAGCTGACGTCGATGCCCGACGAGGAGCTCCCGCTCGTCGCCGAGCAGTACTTCCACGAGCGACCGCACGCCCGGTCCGCCCCCCGCACGCTGCGGTTCCTCTACCGGGGAGAGCTGCTCACCTTCGTCGCCGATGCCGGGGTGTTCGCCGCGCGCTCCCTCGACCCCGGCACGTCGCTCCTGATCGAGAACCTCGTCCTCACGCGGACCGACCGGGTCCTCGACCTCGGCTGCGGCTGGGGGGCGGTCGGCATCGCGGCCGCGAAGGCGGCGCCCGCGGGCCACGTGGTGCTGACCGAGGTGAACCGCCGGGCGGCACGGCTCGCCGAGCGGAATCTCGAGCGGAA
>JASHWZ010000087.1 GCA_030043865.1 Thermoplasmata archaeon
TTCTCCACCCAGACCGCCTCGGCCGCCCGGTCCGCCATCGTCGCTCCGGCCGGGCGTCCCGCTGCCGGCTCTTTAGGTTTCTCGGCGAGCCCTAGGCCCCCGCCGGTGACCGGGGGAGCTCGGCGCGCCCGAAGTAGGCCCGCTCGTCGCGACGGTGGCGGCGGAGCGCCTCCGCGAGAACCCAGCCGTACTGGCCGAGCGCCTGGCGATTCCCGCCGTGGTCGTCTTCTTCGACGACTCGGAAGAACCAGCGCAGCTGGTCGAGCGATACCCGGAATCGGGCGTGGTCCTCTTCGAGCGTGCGGCGGAGCGTCGCGAGGTCGGCGCCGCGCCTTCCGACGGCTCCCGGGACCGTCAGCGCTCGATACGCCGACAAGTGGTCGCGGACGGCCCGATCGACCGCGTCGACCCATGATGCGACTTGGGGGAGGGGGTACGGCTCGAGGAGGACGAGGTTACGGCTCACTCCGTCGACCCACTCGACCAGCGCATCGAACTCCCGCGGGGCGGCGACGATCTCCGCGCTCCCGCGAGCGGCCATCCCCGCGCGCGAGCGGCGACGTCCCTATGTCGTTGTGGGCCCGGGGCGCCCCCGGGCCTCACCGGTCGTGAGCACTCGACGTGGGGCGTCGGAGTGCGCTCGGACCAAGGTAGTGCCGTCCGTGAGGGTTCCTGATGAACGCGTTCGCCGCCCGAACTGCGATCGAGAATGCCACGTTGAGCCGAACGATCGTCCGCGTCCCCCCGACGGACCCCTCGTCGGAGGCCGAGGTTCGGACCCGCCGTCACTGGTGGTCGACCCGAAAGCCGTCGACCCCGGTCCCGACCTTCCCCGACTGACCGAGCCGAACTCGCGGTTACGCCGCGCCTGAAGCGCCGAGCGGTACGGACGGGACCCCCCGACCGAACCGCGTCCGGTACAGCCGGTACTGGAGGTACGCGAAGACGGCGGCCACTAGCAGAATCCCGGGCACCGTGAACTCCACGACGACATCCCACGCGAAGAGCACTCCGAGCATTCCGGTCGCGAAGTAGAACTTCGACCAGTCGAGGTCGTCCACCCCGACCCTTCGGAGGACGAGCGCGAGCGCGCCGAGCGAGATCAGTACGAGCGCGAGTCCGGCGATGGGCGCCGGAACTCGACCTCCCCCGCCCGACAGGATGAGGACGAGAAACCACGCGTCGAAGAAGAGCGTCCCCGCGAACGCGAGGCCCCAGGGCCCGATCCGCGGGGGCCCGGTGCGGACCGAGAGCAGGTCCCGCGGGACGAGGTAGGCGAGCCCGAGGAGGACGGCTTCGACCCCCAAGAAGAAAGCGAGGAGCACCGGGGAGGGCCCGTACCCCACGACGACCGAGAACAACCCGACCACGAACAGGTAGACCCCGGCCGCGAGACCGACCGCGCCCGGGTCGAGCCATCGCTCTCCCTTCACTTCCGGGAACCAGAGCTGGGTCAGGAGGATGGGGAGCGCGATGGAGTAGACGGCGTGGAACGCCGTCAGCCCGAGGGCCCAGAGCCAGTTCACCCCGAACGCGTGTCCGTACGCACCGAGCGCTCCGACCGGAGCTCGGCCAGCGGGCTCGAAGAACGTGTGGACGGCGAGTCCCTCCTCGGCGATGCCGTACGCGGCGCCCAGCAGGAGGACGGTCGCCCATCCCTTGCGGAAGACGATTGCGAACTCGCGGATCAGCAGCGCCCCGCACCCGTACAACCCGACGATGCCGAGGAAGCCGATCGCGAATCCGACCGGGTCGAAGACCAGCTCGGAGATCGGCGTCGAGCCCGTGAGCAACTCGGGGATCGTCGGCGCGAACAGGAGCAGGGCCAGGACCGGCCAGCGGGGCCGGATCAGGATCCGCACGCTCCTCGCTCGGCGGAAGTCGTACTTGAACCGTCGCCCGGCGGGCCCGGTACGGATTATATGCGGCGCGGGCCTCGCACCCACCGAGGAAAGCCGTGCGCGAGCAGCTCGCCCATGTCACGTTCCGCGGAGCGATCCGGGAGCGCTCCGTCGAGCCCTACCTCCGCGTCCTCCGGGCGCTCGGCGACCGCCGACGGGTGAAAGGCGTCCTGCTCGACATCTCGAGCGGCGGTGGCGAGTCGATCGCCTCAACGGACTTCTACCTCGCGGTCAAGCGTCTCGACGCCGCGAAGCCGGTGGTCGCGTCGATCGGCTCGGCGGGGGCCTCCGGTGCCTACATGGCCGCGCTTGGCGCGCGCCGCGTCTACGCCTATCCGGACTCGATCGTCGGTTCGATCGGAGTGATCCACCCGCACGTCGCGGTCCGGGACCTGCTGCGGCGCGTCGGCGTCGAGGTCGACCTCGTGCACGCCGGCGAGCACAAGGACGCGTATCAGGGGTACCGCCCGCTCACCGGGGAGGAACGGACGAAGCTGCAGGCGGTCACCCAGGACACGTACGAGGGGTTCGTCGCGCTCGTGGCCCGCGAACGGAAGCGCCCGGTGGAGGAGATCCGTCCGCTCGCGACCGGCGAGTTCTGGAGCGGCACACGTTCGCTCCAGCTCGGTCTCGTGGACGCGCTGGGCGACCGGACCGCCGCGCTCGAGGAGCTATCCCGGATCACCGGCGTGCCCGTCGGCAAGACCGTCCGTTTCGCCCCGCCCCGCTCGTTCGTCGAGCGGTTCTTCTCGGGCGGCGCCGGCGCCTTCGCGGACGCGGTCGCCGTGCGGGTCCACGACTCGGTCGAAGAGAGCCTGTTCGACTGGGGCGGCGGCCTTCTCCGCTAGTCCCGGCGGGCCGACCCCGCGGCCCGACGCATCGCATTAAATACGGGCGTCGCGGTCGGAGCCGCCGAAGATGCCCGACAGCCGACGGTCCGGATTCTCGAGCGCGGCCGGTCTCATCCAGTACTACGACATGGAGGAGACCCGGGCGCTGAAGGTCAACCCCTACCTGGTGCTCATCATGGGCGCCGCGGCCGCCGTGTTCGTCGAGATCCTCAACTGGCGGCTCGTGTAGTTCAGGCGGTCGCGGCCGCCGCGGGCCGACCGAGTTCCTCGGGCGCCCGTCCGGGAAGGTACCGCCCGTCCGATCGAGCGCCGAGCAGGTAGACCTTCGACTCGGGTGACTCGTCGAGCAGGAGGTAGCCGGTGCGGGCCGCGAGGCGGCGGGCGAAGCCGCCGATCTCCTCGTGGGAGGGGACGTGGTCGCGGCCGAGCCGCTGGCGCGACTTGCCCATGTACACGTACCCCTTCGGCTCCACGAAGTCCGGTCGAGCGAGGAGGTCGAGGTCGGCGTACTCGTCGACCCAGCCCAGGTTCCAGCCCTTGACGAGCGTGTGCCGGACGACGCGGCGGGTCTTCAGGTCCCGAACGATCGCGAGCGATTCGCGGAGCCGGTCCCACGCGTCCTCGTAGGCGGGGAGCGTCAGGCGGCGGAACACTGCCTCGTTCGGCGCCGTCACCGAGACGTAGAGCTGAGTCGGGAGCGGGTCGAGCGCGCGCAGGGCGTCCGGGTTCGTCCCGTTCGTGACGAGGAACGTCGTGATCCCGCGCGCGTGGCAGATCTCGAGGAACCGGTTCATCTTCGGGTAGAGCGTTGGCTCGCCCGTGAGCGAGATCGCGATGTGCCGCGGCGACTGCGACTCGTCCCACCGCTCGAGGGCGACCGACGGGTCGCCCTTGAAGCCCGAGAGGATGCGCCGCTGCGCGTCGACCGATTGGTCGAGCAGCGTCTCGGGATCGTCATACTCGGGCATCACGGCATCGTTCTCCCACCCCTGGTTCCGCCAGCAGAATCGGCAGTGGAGGTTGCACGAGTCGATCGCCGGCGACATCTGCAGGCACCGGTGGCTCTCGATACCGTAGAACCGGCCCTTGTAGCAGTCCCGGCCCCGGACGAGCGACTCCCGGGTCCAGTAGCAGATCTTGACCGCGCTGTGCCGGCCGACCAGCTGGTACCCCTGCCCGACGAGCTCGGTCGAGAGGTCCTGGTCGCCCATCCTCCGGGCGCGAGCGAGCGCCGGCGGATTATCCTTTGCCGCGGGCGCGGGGGACGGCTGCGGCGAGGGGGGCCCCGCCCCCCGGGCTCAGTTGAACTCTTCCCGTTCGAACAGCACGAGGCCGGCGAGGGCCGTGATCACAAGGTACGCGATCATGATCACGATCCCCTCGCCGATCCCCGCCGTCCAGGAGACGGTGGTGACCGAGATCCGACCGACCATCATCGTACTCACGGTCTTGACGCCGAAGAGTCCCCAGTTGATGTTCGAGCCAAAGACGCCGCCGATCGTCGAGCTCGCGTAGGAGATGATCATCCACGGCTCGACCTTCGCGAGGTCGACCAGAACGTCCTGCAGAAGCGAGAATCCGAAGAGGAAGAGGATCGCCGTGAGGACGAACCCGTAGGCGCTGGTCTTGAACAGCGAGCTGAACAAGAACGTCGCTCCGAGGACGGCCGCGAGGTACAAGAGGGAGAGCAAGAGCGACAACGCGAGCTGCCAGGGGAGCGCGGCGGAGCCGAAGTAGTAGGCGCCGTTCGCGAGGAGGATCGCGAGGAAGAGGAGTACCATCGCGGCGGAGGCGAGGTACGCGGCGATGAACTTCCCGACGTAGACCGTCGCCCGCCGGACCGGGAGCCCCATCAGGAAGTAGCCCGTCTTGTTCTGGAACTCGCCCGCGATCGCGTCGCCGCCGAAGAACACCGCGGAGAGCACGATCGGGATCGCGACCCCTCCGCCCCACAGCGAGCCGTAGAATGCGAGGTTCGTGGTGACGATCCCTCCGCGGAAGTGCGCCACGATCGCCGTCAGGATCGCGCCGACTGCGAGGACGATCGCGAGGAGCGCTACGAAGCGCCGCGAGCGCAAGTACTCCCGGAGTTGGTAGCGGGTGAGCTTGAGGACCTGCTCGGACGAGACCGGGACGTGGAGACGCGGCGTCTCGGGCGAGAGCACCGTCGCGGTCACCGGCCTAGTCTCCCCGCGAGATCTGGCTCAGGTAGACCTCTTCGAGGGCGCTCTCGGAGTCCGCCATGCCGATCACACCGATCTTGAGCCCGACGAGCGTCTCGAGCAGCTTCTCCTGCCCCGCCGCGCCCCCGGAGAACCGGATCCGAAGCCGCTTCGTGTCGAGCGCGTTCACGCTCAAGACCCCGGGCAGCGCCGCAATCGACGGCGGAACGACCCCGCCGTCGAGCGGCCGGGCGAGCGAGACGTCCACCGAAGAGTGGCCGTCCGAGAACCGGGACGTGACGTTCTCGAGGGTGTCGTAGAAGAGAAGCTTCCCGTGATTGACGAGGGCCACCTCGTCGCAGACGTCGGTGACCTCACTGAGAATGTGGCTGCTCATGAAGATCAGACGCTGGCTCTTCTTGAGGTCCCGGACAATAGAGCGGACCTCGGCCATGCCCCGGGGGTCGAGCCCCGTCGACGGCTCGTCGAGCAGCAGCACCGCGGGGTCGTGGACGAGCGCCGCCGCGATGTTGATCCGCTGCTTCATCCCCTTCGACATGCGACCGACCTTCTGGTCCGCCCAGTCGAGCATCTTGACCTCGGAGAGCACGGTCCGGATCCGTGGGCGGCGCTCGGCGGGAGGGACGCCCCGGAGGTCGGCGACCATCTCGAGCGCTTCGTTCGGTGTGAGCGACGGATAGATCTCGGGAGTCTCGATCAGCACGCCCGCGTCCGCGAGCGCCTTCTTCCGGTCGGTCTGGACGGAGTAACCGTTGATCGAGCAGCCGCCCCGCGTCGGGAAGATCATGTCGGTGAGCAGCTTCAGCGTGGTCGTCTTGCCGGCGCCGTTCGGCCCGAGGAACCCGACGCACTTGGTGCCGGAGATCGAAAGACTCAGCGACTCGAGCGCGGTGAAGCTGCCGAACGTCTTCGTCAGGTCGGTGGTTTCGATGGACGGCGGCGCCATTGATGACGGCTCTGACCGGCAGAGGGTAAAAAGCTGAGGCCCCCCTGTCACGATGTGGCACGGGAAAGCGGCGCTCGCTCGGCCCCCGGTAACGCGGTGCGACGCAAGGAAAGGGAGTTCGCGACGACGCTCGTGGACGAGAGACCCATCGCGGCCGCTCCCACGATGGGAAGGACGGAGTAGACACCGAGCCCGAACAACGGGACCAGCGCCCCGGCCGCGATCGGGAGCAGCACCGCGTTGTACCCGATCGCCCAGGCGAAGTTCCCTCGAACCTTCGCGACCGTGCGACGAGCGACCCGAAGGGCGGCCGGCACTCCGCGGAAGTCCGGACGAACGAGCACGACCTGCCCCGCATCCTGCGCCACGGCGGTTCCCGTGCCGATCGCGATCCCGAGGTCCGCGCCCGCGAGCGCGGGAGCGTCGTTGATCCCGTCCCCGACGAACGCCACGACGCTCCCCCCGGCCCGAGCGCGGTCGATCACCGCGAGCTTCCCGGCCGGGTCGACTTCCGCGTGCACCTCGCGGATCCCAAGCCGCGCCCCGATCCTTTCGGCGGTGGCCGAGTGGTCCCCGGTCACCATCCCGACGCGAATGCCGTCCCGGGCGAGCGCCGCCAGCGCCTCGGGCACGCCCTCGGCGATCTCGTCGCGGAAGGAGAGGACCGCGACCGGCGCGCCCGAGACTCGGAGCACCGAAACGGAATCCCCGCGCCCCAGCGCCTCGGCGAACGCCTTCTCGAGTGCGGGGGCCCGGGAGAGCTCACGGGGAGACGCGCGGCCGACTTCGACCGCGGCGCGCGCCACGGTGCCGAGCACCCCGCGGCCCGGTTCCACAGTCACGTTCTCGGCGGCGGGAACGGAGAGCCTGCGGAGCCCGGCGGCTCGCTGGAGCGCCCGCGCGTACGGGTCCGTGAGCGACCGTTCGAGCGCCGCGGCGATCGCCACCGCCCGGTCCCCCGAGAGTTCCGGGCCGACCGCGACCTCGGCCAGCTCGAGTTCCCCTCGGGTCAGCGTGCCGGTCTTGTCCGTCAGCACGACCGTGACCCGGGCCGCCCGCTCGAGCGCGTCCTCGCCCCGGAACAGGACGCCGTACTCCGCGGCAACCCCCGTCCCGACCAGGATCGCCGCTGGCGTGGCGAGACCGAACGCGCACGGACACGCGGTGATCACGACCGTGACGAAGACGAGGACGGACACGGTCGGGCCCGCGCCACCGACCAGGAACCAGGCGAGGGCGGCCACGACGCCGAGGGCGAGCACGGCGGGCACGAACACGCTCGCGATGCGGTCCGCCGTTCGCTGCAGCGGCACGCGCGAAAGCTCGGCGTCCTGAAGGAGCCGTCCGACCTCCGCGAGGAACGTGTCGGACCCGACGCCCGTCGCCCGGACGTCGAGCTGGCCTTCGCCGTTCACCGAACCGGCGAGCACCCGGTCCCCGAGCTGCTTCGGGACGGGTGCGGACTCTCCGGTCAGGAGCGCTTCGTCGACCCGGGTTTTCCCGGCGAGCACGACGCCGTCGGCCGGGAACCGGGCGCCCGGCCGCACGCGGAGTCGGTCTCCGACGGCGACGTCCGCCGCCGGGATCTCCGACTCCCGTCCGTCCCGGACCACCGTCACGGTCTGGGGGAGGAGCTCCGCGAGCCGTCGAACGGCCGACCCGGCGTCCCGCCGCGTCCGGTGTTCGAGGTAGTTTCCGGTGAGGATCAGCGCGATGATGACCGAGGACGCGTCGAAGTAGAACTCGGGCGGGAGGTGCGACGGCACCGCGAGCGCGAGGACGCTGTAGACGTAGGCCGTGGAGGTGCCGACCGCGATGAGGAGGTCCATGTTCCAGGTCCGGTCCACGATCGCGTCCCGAGCGCCGGCGTAGAACGGCCAGCCGGCGTAGAACTGCACGACCGTGGCCAGCGCGGCCGAGACGACCGTGGCGGTCTCGTTCCGAACCCCGTAGGTGAGGACCACCACGACCACGGCGAGCGGCCAGGCGACCGCGATCTCCCGTCGGAGCCGGCGCTCGGCGAGCTCGGGCTCCGCGAACTGCCGTAGGCACGTCTCGGAACAGAAGTAGTAGGTGCGATTCTCACGGTGGAGCGCGAGCGAGGTCGGCCGCTCCTCGACCGTCATCCCGCAGACGGGGTCGGTCGCCATCGGCCCTCCGCGGGCTCCGCGACCCGCCCGTCAGTGCGTCGCGGGAGGATGCTTCGTGTCGTACGTCGTCTTGCAGCCGACCGAGCAGAAGTAGACCGTTTCGGTACCGTAGGTGCCGTGGGCGGCCGCGCTCGTCGACTCGATCGTCATCCCGCAGACGGGGTCCCGTACCTTCATCGTCGCCCGCCACATCGGCGGGGGTTATAGGGTCCGCCCCGGGCGACCGGTGCAGCCATTGCCGGGCCCCGCCGAACACCGGGTCGCCGCACAAGCTTCTTGGTCAGTGGGGCCCTCGAGCCGCTCCGATGGTCGAAGAGATCTCCGCTCAGGAGGTCGCCGCACGGTTGAAGGCGAATCCGGGGGCCGTCCTCCTGCTCGACGTCCGCGAACCGGACGAACGCGAGACCGCCCGCATCGAGCCGTCGCTCCATATCCCGATGCGCGAGGTCCCCGACCGGCTCGATGAGCTCCCGAGCGACCGCGAGATCATCGTCTACTGCCACGGCGGAACGCGGTCGGCGATGATCGCAGGATACCTGGAGGGCCAGGGCTACACCTCGGTCGCGAACCTTCACGGCGGGATCGACGCCTGGTCCCGGACGGTCGATCCGAAGGTGCCACGGTACGGCTGAGCGAGTTCCGTTCGGAACCCCGGACCCCGAGCGCGGCGAGGCTCGATGCCGTGGGGGCCCGCTCGACCCACCCCCCGGATTCGCCCCGCTCCCTGGGAGCGGTCGCTCGCGATCTATGCGAACCGGGTCGGTGCTACCCGCGTCGACGGGACGCCCGTCCGTCCGGGTTCGATTCGAGGACCTCGATGTACGCCCGCATCTTCCAGTACGTCGCGAGGAACTCCTGGCCCCGGGGCGTGATGTCGTACGCGGGGCGGCCATCGATCTCCTCGGACTTGAGGAGGCCCAGCGCAACGAGCCGCTCCACGAAGTTCCGGAGCCGATCGACCGGCATGCCGGCGCCGTAGGAGACGCGGGTGATCCGAGCCGCGCCGTGATACCGCTTGACGAC
>JASHWZ010000088.1 GCA_030043865.1 Thermoplasmata archaeon
GCGATCCGCTCCCGGACGTCCGCGTCGCTGCGTCGAGTGACGAGGTCGAGCTCCGCCTGACGGCGGTCGTACTCCTCCCCGACCCGGCGCGCCCGACGCTCGGCTTGCCGACGGAGGCGGTCGCGCAGGCGCGCGAGTCGGTCGGCGAGCGCCGAGTCCCGGCCGGCCCCTTCGCGGACGAGCCGGCGCGCCCCCTCGATGCCCTCCTCGGCGAGCGCGCGGATCAACGCCGCGCGGTCGACCGCATCGAGCAGGTCGTCCGAGACGACGTCGTCGACGTACCGAGCGCAGTCGGGCAGGTCGACCGCGTCGCTAGAGGGGGGCGTCGTCGTCGTCCTCGTCCTTGCAGGTGAAGAGCGAGTACTCCTCGAGGATCCCGAAGACGTTCGCCGCGACGTCCAGCGGCGGGACCCGGGTCGCCGGGTGCTCCCGGTCGGTGACGTACTGCGCGAACGTCCGGAACTTCGGGAAGATCGAGGCGTCCGTCGCGGCCTGGGCGCGCAGTTGCCCGTCGTCCTTCAGCCGGCGGCCCTCTCCGACCAGCGCCTGGGCGTCGGCCGCGTTCTCCCGGAGCACGCCGCGATAGAACCGGCACCAGTAGACCCCGGCGCTCCGCTTGAGCGACGGGTCGAGGTACTGGGCGATGAAGTCCGCCACGCGCTTCTCGTTCTGGCGGAACGAGTCGCCGCTGCGCGCCCGGATCCGGCCGCGCATCGCATGCAGGAGCCCCGCCTTCAGGTCCGCGCTGGTCGGCACCGCGTGGCCCGCGAGCACCCCGATCGCCGCGGTCCGCGCGGCGACGTCGAGCAGCGTCCGGTTCGAACCGACCTCGCCGATGTCGGGGTTGTCCTCGCTCATCCGCAGGCGCCACGCCTCGATCACGCGGACGCCCGCGTCGGTGAGCACCTCGGGGACGTATTCGATCGGGTCGTTGCTCTTCCCGAGGGCGACGATCCGCCGGTTGTCGGCATGGCGTTCGTTGTAGCCGACGTGGAGGCTGGTCAGCCGGTCGGAGAGCGGGTCGTTGATGTTGTCGAGGTCGGAGAGATTCGACGTGCAGACCGCGACGAACAGACCGGGGAAGCTCTCCCGGGACTTCGACGGGGTGACCGTCCCTTCCTGCAGCGCTTGGAGGAGGACGTTCTGCGTGCCGAGCGGGAGCTTACCGATCTCGTCGACGAGCAGGAAGCCGCGGTTCGCTTGGAGCAGCTTCCCGGGCTCGAGGACGAGCGGGCTCATCGGGTCGCCGACCTCCTCGAGTTTTCGAAGGTTGATGTTCCCGGTCAGGTGGTCGGGGAACACCTCGGAACTCCCCTGCAGCCGGGCGTAGCCGTACCCTTCGCGGAGCTGCACGTACGTCGCCGGGACCTTCGTGGGGTCAACCGACGCGGGGTCGAAGCGAGTGGCGTCCCCGCCGGGCGCGAACCGTCGCTCGCAGATCGGACAGGGCGCGAACTGCGTCGCGACCGCCGGGTCGACGACGGCGAGCGGGTGGTCGAGGACGGGGCAGCCGTCGACGACCCAGACGCCTTTCGGGAACAGGTTCCAGAGGTCCTTCGCGAGGCTCGTCTTCCCGGCCCCAGATGGTCCGAAGAAGAGGACGTGCGCCCCCGAGATCAGGGCGGCGATCAGGTCCTCGTAGGTCTCTTCGGGGAGCACCGTCCGGGGAAAGAGCGACCGGACCGCCTCGGGGCGGGCGAGCCCCTTCTGCCGGAACGCCTCGAGCGCCCGGAGGATCTCGTCCCGGAACCGCTCGGCCGGGGTCGAGACCGGGACGTGCGCCGCCTTCAGCTGGGCCGCGGTCCCCCGGGTGCCCGGCGCCGGCGGCGCGGT
The DNA here is from genome assembly GCA_030043865.1 of Thermoplasmata archaeon. Lineage (GTDB taxonomy): Archaea > Thermoplasmatota > Thermoplasmata > Lutacidiplasmatales > UBA184 > Lutacidiplasma. Next base: position 1,834 of record JASHWZ010000088.1, read on the forward strand.
CCCCGAAGCGGCCACGGCGCGCGGAACTGGGTTCGGGATATGTAGTTTGCCGCGCCCGGTTTCTCCTCGGGCGACGCGGTCGCTCGTTGGCGCGCTTTACCCTCGAAAATCCGAGAGCTATGGTTAAGTAGGGTACCCCGCTCCGCGCCCCACCCGCGATGGCCGATAAGGAGAGCCCGGCGAAGAAGTCGACCCTCGCGCGCACCGTCAAGGACAAGTGGCGCGCGAAGCACTGGTTCAAGGTCCGTGCCCCGGGACTCTTCCAGCACGTCGAGCTCGGTGAGACCGTCGCGACCGAGCCGGAGCAGGTCGTCGGTCGGACGCTCGAGGCGACCCTCCCCGAGCTCTCCGGCAGCGCCGACACGGGGAAGGCGCACATCAAGCTCCGCTTCCGCATCGAGCGCCTGGGCGGCGACGGCGTGGCCGAGGCGCGGTTCATCGGCCACGACCTCACCTCCGACTACGTGCGCCGGCTCGCGCGCCGCAAGCGCTCGAAGATCGACCTCGCGCTGACGGTCACGACCAAGGACGGGATCCAGGTCGTGCTGAAGCCGGTCGCGGTCGGGGAGCAGCGCCTGCAGACGCGCCTCCGCGCCGAGCTGCGCCACCAGATGGTGACGATCCTCACCGAGGAGGCCGCGAAGCGGACCTCCGCCGAGTTCGTGCGCGAGATGCTCCAGGGCGAGCTCTCGAAGGTGCTCGCCCACGGGCTGAAGACGCTCTATCCGCTCAAGAAGATCGAGATCCGCCGGTCGGAGGTGCTCGGCACGATCGCCGACGACATCCCCATGGCGGAACCGACGGCGATCCCCGAGAGCCCGGTCGCCCCCGAGGCGGAGGCGCCGGCGCCCGCGAGCGGCGACGTAACGGTCGCCTAGGGCGCGAGGGCTCGGGATGGGGCGCCCGTTCCCTGTCGGAGTGGCTCAGCCCGGTAGAGCACGGGACTCATAGCGGGGCGCGCGACGCGCCCCGGGAGAGATCCTGGGGTCGGGGGTTCAAATCCCCCCTCCGACACTCGGATTCGAACCGTTCTGCGGTTCCCGAAGAGGGAGCGACCCTTGGCAGAGACGGCTTCCCTGTGCGGACGGCGGTTCCCCCCTGGCTCCCGAGCCCCTGGGATCTTCAGAGCGTGCGGCCGAGCTCCGACCGATGAGATCGCGGGGAGGCGTTCCCCGACTACGAGTAGAACACCCGCGCTTCGGCCTTCGCCCCATTCCTCCGGAGCCTCCAAAGCTATATGTCCGCTATATGGCATCACATAGCCGATGATCACCACGATCCAGTTGTCCGCATCCACCCGGCAAAGACTGGCGGCCCTCAAGACGAGTCCGCGAGAGACTTACGACGAACTGCTGAACAAGCTGATGGCCCTGGTTCCTGAGGGGGACGACGAGGGATTGTACACCGACTCGTTCCGCATCGGGCTCCTCGGTGCCCGACTCGACATTCGCGCGGGGCGAACGACGGCGCATGATCTCGTCAAGCAGCGATTGGGCCTCTGACGCCGTGGAAGATCCAGTGGACCGACACGGCGACTCGTGACCTGAGCTCGCTGGATCGAACCGTCGCTCGCCGAATCGTCGAACGCTTGGAGCGGGCTTCGGCCGACCCCGACCACTATTTCGAAAAGCTCGTGGGCTCGGACGAGCTCAAGCTCCGTGTGGGGGACTATCGTCTTCTCGTAGCGCTCTCACCCTCCGAACAAGTGATCACGGTGGAGCGGGTCGACCACCGCCGCAGGATCTACCGCCGATAGACTGCGCAGGGTCGTTTCCTCGCCGGATTTGAACCTCCGGAGGGTTCGAACACCCGCTCCGACACCGTCCCCGACGGGTCTTCCCGCAGCGGGGTTTGCCGTGGCCGACGCGGTGTCTCGGAAGTCCCGGCATCTCCTTTCCGACCGGGAGGAATGGACGACGCGGCAGTGGGCTCGAGTCCGACTCGCCCTGGGTTCGCTGACGTGGACGCGGAGTAGGGCCTACGGCCATCTGACGAATCCAGAATCCTGCCGCCGACATTTCAATTTGAAACCGGGGACGATGCTGCGCTTTTTCCGGCGGCGCGGATTCGGAGGCCCAAACAGGTGGAGTCGATGTGCCCCGCGACGGTCTTCTCTCGCTCGTTGGGTTCGCGCGGTTGCGGTGGGCCCGCGCGGGACCGAGCGATCGGGACCCTGAGCTGACGTTGATCCGATTTCGACAAGTGGGTGGGAACCGGGCTTGGAAGCCGGTACCAAGAGTCAAGGGAGAGTTGCGCCTCCGTGGCTCAACGATGCCGACACGACGGGTGCTGGCCGCGCTGCAGATGACCATCGACGGAGTGGCCGAATGGCCCGCCTACCCCGACGAGGCGGACGAGAGCGATGCGGACTCTTCGGATTTCTGGGAAGCGATGTACGCGAGCTATTGGGACTCGGTCGACACCCTGCTGCTCGGTCGACACACCTACCTAAAGTGGTCCGGCTTCTGGCCCAACGTTCGGAAGGACCCGAACGCGGGGAAGTACATGCGCCAATTCTCCGAGTTCGCCGACCGGGTCGAGAAGGTCGTCTTCTCTCGTACGTTGAAGTCGGCTCCTTGGGAGAAGTCCCGGATCGTCCGTGGCGACATCTCGAAGGAGATCGACCGACTCAAGTCGCAGCGCGGTGGGAACATGGTCCTGGGGGGCGGTCCTCGGTTGGCTCAGGAATTCCAGCGTCGGGGGCTCATCGACGAGCTTCGTTTGACCGTCTATCCCAGCGTGGTGGGACGGGGGAAGCCACTGTTCGACGTCGACCGGTTGCCCGACAATCCCGACGATCGGATTCCGGTGGGTGCTCCCCTGCGACACGATTTTCGACTCGTCGAGGCCCGACCTCTGCGGTCGGGCGGGGGTGCGGTGTTCCTGCACTACCGCACCGCCGACGACGGTACTACTCCCGCTTGAACCGAGTACGACTCGCGAAGAAGGCGAACGCCCGGGACCCTCCGCCGGACGCTCCGAAGGCCGCTTGCCCGAAACCGTCGCCCCGATTGAACGGAACTCGAACTCCCCTCCAAGTCTCGCATACCGAGCGCGTCATCCATCCCCGAACGTCGTTCGTTCGCGTCGTTCCCGATCGGAGCGTCGATGGCGTTCATCGCCATCCTTATGACGCTCGCTCAGGTCGTCCGGTAGGTGGGCACTCGCCGAGATGGCGAGGGCGATTCGGAGCCGATCATGAGCGCTGCGAAGACCGGGAGCCCGAGCCGGTCGACCACGAATGCGGGCGCCCGCACCGCCGACCTCGCCGTCCTCTACGAGCATCCGGCGTGGTTCGAGAAGGTGTTCGCGGAGCTCGACCGTCGGGGCGTCGACTACGTGAGGTTGCACGCCCCCGAGCATTTCTTCGACCTCGACAGCACGGAACGCCCGTGGCCCGTCCTGTTCAACCGGATGAGCCCCTCGGCGTGGCGCCGGGAGCACGGAAGCGGCCTGTTCTACACGCTGAGCTACCTCAGCCACTTGGAGTCCCTCGGAACGCGCGTCGTGAACGGGTCGAAGTCGTTCCGCCACGAGCTGTCGAAAGCGCTGCAGCTATCGCTCCTGCGGTCGCTCGACCTGCCGTTCCCGAAGACCCGGGTCATCCACGCCCCCGAACAGGCGCCGGCGGCGGCCGCCGGACTTCGCTTCCCCGTGGTCCTGAAGCCGAACATCGGTGGCAGCGGTGCCGGAGTCGTCCGGTTCGGCAGCCCGGAGGAGCTCGAACGGGCCGTCCAGAACCACCAGCTCGCGCTGGGGTTCGACCACGTCGGGCTGCTGCAAGAGTTCATCCCTGCCCGGGGCGGGTTCATCTCGCGGGTAGAGACGCTGAACGGACGCTACCTCTACGGGATCCGCGTCTACCTCACTGGGGAGACGTTCGACCTCTGCCCGGCCGACATCTGCCAGACCACGAGCGGCCAGGACCTCACCGCCCCCGGGTGCGTCGTCGAGGCGAGCAAGGCGGGGCTCCGGGTCGAGGGGTTCGAGCCTCCCGGTCCGGTCGTCCGGGCCGTCGAGTCGATCGCCCGGGGCGCGGGGATCGACGTGGGCGGGATCGAGTACATCGTCGACGACCGGGACGGTCAGGTCTACTACTACGACGTGAACGCGCTCTCGAACTTCGTCGCGGACGCGCCGACGGTCGTCGGATTCGACCCGTTCATCCGACTGGTCGACTTCCTCGAGGAGACCATCGCCGATGCCCGGAAATGAGCGCCGACGCATCCGGTTCGGCTACTGGATGCCGGTCTTCGGCGGCTGGCTCCGGAACGTCGAGGACGAGCGGATGGAAGCGAGCTGGCCCTACGTGCGGAACCTCGCCCTCCGCAGCGAGGAGCTCGGGTTCGACCTGAGCCTGATTGCCGAGCTGAACCTGAACGACATCAAAGGCGTCCAGGCCCCGGCGCTCGACGCCTGGTCCACGGCCGCCGCGCTGGCGGCCGTGACGCGGCGGCTCGAGCTCATGATCGCCGTACGACCGACGTTCCACCTCCCCTCGCTCCTCGCCAAGCAGGCCGCGAACATCGACCGGATCAGCGAGGGACGGCTCGCGCTCAACGTCGTGTCGTCATGGTGGGAGCAGGAGGCCCGGATGTACGGCGTCCGGTTCGACACCCACGACGAACGGTACGCGCGAACCTCGGAGTGGCTGGACGTCCTCGATGGGGTCTGGTCGAACGGCTCGTTCTCGTACTCGGGCAAGTACTACACGGTGGAGGGCACGGTCCTGGAGCCGAAACCCCTCCGTCGTCCGCGGCCGCCCATCTACGCCGGCGGGGAGTCGGAGGCGGCGAAGAACCTGATCGCAGCGAAATGCGACGCCTACGTGATGCACGGCGACCCTCCCGAACGGGTGGCGGAGAAGGTCCGCGACATGTCGGCGCGCCGCGCTCGCCTCGGCCTACCGCCGCTCCTCTTCGGCGTCGCGGGCTACGCCTGCGTGCGGGACTCGGAGGCGGCGGCGGCCGAGGAGGTCCGACGGATCACGAACGTCCAGAGCCATGCCGCCGGGTTCGCGAACTACCAGGAGTGGCTCCGCGGGACGCAGCTCGAGCACCAGATGGCGATCGAGGAGTACTCGGTCTCGAACCGGGGCCTTCGGTCCGGGCTCGTGGGCACTCCCGAGAAGGTCCGCGAGCAGATCGGGCGGTTCGAGGCGGCGGGGGTCGACCTGCTGCTCCTTCAGTTCAGCCCGCAACTGGAGGAGATGGAACGGTTCAGCGAAGCGGTCATCCGGCCGTACGCGTCCCCCCTCGCGTAGCCCCGTGACGGAAGAACCCCCTTCCCCGCAGTCGGTGTCGCCGTCGAACCAGAGTCCGGATCCGACGGCGTTCGATGCGGTCGCGGCTCCCGACCGAGTGGAGGCCGTCGCGCGGGCGCTCCGGGCGCGGGGGTTCGACGTCGAGATCGTCGACGGGCCCGAGGGCGCTCGGGAGGCCGTTCTGCGCCGGCTGGGCCCGGCCGACGAGGTC
>JASHWZ010000089.1 GCA_030043865.1 Thermoplasmata archaeon
CGACGATCTCCAGAACGGTGCCGGACGTCTGGTGCACCGGTTCTCCGGGCCGTCCGTCGTGAATTCGGATCGTGCCTCCGGGTCTCGCGTTCAGCTCGAAGACGGTAGGAACGACCCCCGCGGGGCTCCCGAACCATTTCGCGGCCTTCTTCGAGTCCGTGAACATCCTGAAGACCGTCTCTCGGGGAAAGTCGAACTCCCTCACGATCCTCGCGACGTTTCGGTCTCTCGCTACGGGTTCCCTGACTTGCGTTTGCTTCATGCTGCCTCCTCTTTGAGCGCCTTGTCCAGCTGGGCGAGCCGGCGGTTCCAAAGTTTGGCCATCTCGGCGACCCACGCCTGGACCGGGTTCATGGATTTCGGATTGAACGAGTAGAGCCTTCGCTGCGCCCGCTTCTCCATCTGGATCACGTGCGCCTCCCGAAGCACCCGGAGGTGTTGGGAGACCGCCTGCGGAGTCACGTCGAACTCGCCGCAGATCTCGGACGCACTCAGCTTCCCTCGGTGGGCGAGCATCTCGACGACCTTGCGCCGGTGCGGCTCGGCGAGGGCGTGGAAGGCGTCCATGTGAGGACTGTAAAGCGTCCGCTTACTAAAGCATTTGCTTAATCTACTCAAGCCCATCCGGCGTCGGAACCGGCTCGAGAGAGAGGGAGGCGAACTTGGGTGCAACGATAGATGCACCTGTCCCCGCGGTCGCCGAGGGCGGGGCGCGAGCCAACTCATATCTCGACCCCACTTGACCCTCGGGCGGGGGATCGGAAGCCGTGAGCCCAGCCGACGGCGCCGCCGACCTCGTAATCACCAACGGGAAGATCGCGACCCTGGACGCGCGAGGCGCGTTCGTTAGCGCCCTCGCGGTCCGCGACGGGCGCGTCATCGCCCTGGGCTCGGACGCGGAGGAGCTCGGCCGTCGTTCCGCTACCGGTCGGACGATCGATGTCGGCGGCCGCACGGTCATTCCGGGATTGGTCGACACCCACATCCATTTCGTCCGTGAAGGACGGCACTATCTCGCCGAACTTCGGTGGGACGGGGTGCGGACGCTGGCGGAGGCCTTGGAGCGCCTGCGGCGCCAAGCGCTCCTCACGCCCTCGGGCCAGTGGGTTCGCGTGGTCGGAGGCTGGTCGGAGAACCAGTTCGCGGAACGCCGGGTTCCTACCCTCGAGGAAGTCACCGTCGCCGCGGCGGGAACTCCGGCACTGATCCTCCACATGTATCAGGACGCGACCCTCAATTCCGTCGGGCTCGCGGCACAGAAGATCGACCGCACGACGGCACCGGCCGCCGGGGGAACGATCGAACGCGATGCGGGCGGAGCCCCGACGGGCCGCCTACTGGCGACCCCGTCCGCCACGATCCTCTACGCCGCGGTCGCGGCACTTCCGGCCCTCTCGCACGATCAACAGGTGATCTCGACGCTGCACTATGCGCGCGAGCTGAACCGGTTCGGCCTCACGAGCGTGGTCGACGCCGGGGGAGGGTGGCAATTCTATCCCGAGGACTATGTCGTCGCCACCGGCCTCGCTCAGAGCGGACGGTTGACCGTTCGCGTCTCCTACAATCTCTTCACCCAACGTCCCGGCCACGAGCTCGAGGATTACCAGCTCTGGGCGAAGACGCACCGGCCCGGAGAGGGGGACGCGATGTTCCGGATCAACGGCGCCGGCGAGACCTTGGTCTACTCCGCGGCCGATTACGAGAACTTCGCCGAGCCGCGGCCGGTGCTTGAGCCCCGGATGGAGGACGAGCTCCGGACGGTGGTCCGGTTCCTCGTCCAGCAACGTTGGCCGTTCCGGCTCCACGCCACCTACGGCGAATCGATCGAACGTTTTCTCAACGTGTTCGAGGAGGTGAACGACCGGGATTCGCTCCGGCAGGTGCGGTGGTTCCTCGACCACGCCGAAACGGTCTCGGACCGGGACCTTGATCGGATCCACCGTCTCGGCGGAGGAATCTCGATCCAGGATCGGATGGCGTTCCAGGGCGAGTACTGCCTTCGGAGGTACGGAGAGTCGACGGCGCGGGACGCGCCCCCGATCGCGAAGATGGTCTCCAAGGGCATCCCGGTCGGCGGCGGCACCGACGCGACTCGGGTCGCGAGCTACAATCCGTGGGTCAACCTCGAGTGGCTGGTGACCGGCCGGACCGTGGGCGGAACGGAGCTCGCTCGACCGGAGAACCAACTCTCCCGCCTCCGGGCCCTGCGGCTCGTGACGACGGACGCGGCGTGGTTCTCCTCGGAGGAGGGGCTGAAGGGCTCGCTCGAGGTCGGCCGGTGGGCGGACTTCGCGGTGCTCTCCTCCGACTACTTCTCGGTGCCCGAGGACGAGATCCATCGGATCGAATCGCTGCTGACCGTGGTCGGAGGGCGGGTCGTCTACGGCGTGGGCCCATTCGCTGCGCATTCCCCGCCTCCCTTGCCTTCGATCGTCCCGGAATGGTCGCCCGTTGCGGCGTACGGCGGGGTGGCCCCCCTGCAGGGCGAGGGCGTCGCCCCTTCGGGACCGGCGCAGCCCTGAGCTCCTCGAGATTCGGGAACTCTCATGGGCCAGAATCTCTCCTCCGCGCCCGGGGGGAGTGCAACGACCACCGCCCGCGCCGGTCCGGAGCCCGCGCCCGAGGGGTCGGCGGTTCGGTCCTCGGTTCCCTACACCCTGACGGCGTTCGCCTACCTGGTGATCATCACCGCCGGCGGGCTTCCGACGCCGCTGTACGTGATCTACCAGAAGGAGTGGGGATTCTCGTCGGGGATCCTGACCGTCATCTTCGCGGTCTACGCCGCGGGGCTGGTCTTGATGCTCCTCCTCTTCGGCCGGTTGTCCGATCGGGTCGGCCGGCGTCCGGTGCTGATCCTCGGCATTCTCGTTGCCGTGGCCAGCACCGTCGTCTTCCTGCTGGCATCGAACGTCGACTGGTTGATCGCGGCCCGCGTCCTGTCCGGCATGTCGGTAGGGCTGTGCGCGAACACGGCGTCGGCGGCGCTGACGGACTTCGAACCGACCGGTAACCGAAGTCGCGCGGCGCTGATGGTGGCCGTGATCACGGCGGTCGGAGTCGGCGTGGGCCCGTTCTACGCGGGGTTCCTCGCCCAGTACGCCCCGGACCCGCTGACCCTCTCGTTCTGGGTGCTGCTCGGCCTGTTGGTGCTGGCGCTCGTCGCGGTGTTCGGGATTCGAGTGGGACCCCGAGAGAGCACGGTCCCGAGCGGGCCGACCCATCGGTTCGTTCGCGTCCCCTCCGATATCCGTCCGGTCTTCGCCCTGGCCGCGTTGGCGGCCGTCATCGGCTTCGCGCTCGCCGGCATCTTCAGCGGCGTTTCGCCGTCCTTCCTTTCGCAAGACCTGAAGATCACCAATCACGCGATCAGCGGCGCGACCGTTCTCCTCACGTTCGGTTGCGCGGCCATCGCCCCGCTCGTGGTCCGTGACCTCTCCCAACGTCGGATGCTGCGCATGGGAGCGGCGTGCGTCCCCGTGGGCCTCGCGCTGATCATCGCCGCCGTCTGGACCGGAGCGGCCGCCCCGTTCTTCGTCGGGACCGTTGTCTGCGGTTCGGCGTTCGGGATCTGCCTCCGGGGCGGGGTCGGCCTTCTCAATCAGGTGGCGCCCGTGGGCGAGCGCGGGGAGGTCTTCTCGGCGTTCTTCGTGGCGGCCTACCTTGGCCTGAGCGTCCCAGTGGTCGGTCTCGGAGTGATGGCGGACGCGGTCGGGCTTCCCGTGGCGGCCCTGATCCTGGGGGTCGTCATCTCGCTGCTCTCGATTCCGCTCCTCCTCCCCGGGCGAGGTCCCCCCGCTCCGGAGTACACGGTGACCGCCGGGCCCTCGGGGACCCAGGGGCTCCGAGAGGCTCCGCCGCCAGGGGGAACTTCCTGACGCTCATCGACCTCGTCGGGGACGCGCTCCGAGTGTTCCTGGGCGCGGCGTTCCTCTGGTACGGATACTTCGACGTGCGGCCGAGCCCGGCGCGCCGGGCCGAGTTCCTTCGGTGGGGGTTCGCTCCGTGGGTCCAACCGGTCGGAGGAGTCCTGCAGCTGGTCGCGGTCGCCCTGCTCGTGCTGCCGGCGACCGTCGCCTACGGCGCGATCCTGTTCGTGGCGATGATGGTCTTCTCGGTGTACGTGCACCTGGCACGCGAGTACAGCCCGCGCCAAGTGCCGTGGCCGGTCGTCTTGGCGGTCCTCGCGGTGATCACCGGACTCCTCTACGGCAGCGCGGCCGTAGGGCCCGTTGGGTACGTCTTCCGCGCGTGGTTGGGTTGAAGTCGGTGCGCGGGACGCAATGACACTCTCGGCTTCCACGACCTCGCGCCCGGGCAACGGATCTCATCGTAGGGCTGCCGTGATCACGGCGCTGGGCCTCGTCTGTGCGGCCCAGTTTGTCCTGCAGCTGGACTTCAGCATCGTCAACATCGCCCTGCCCACCATCCAGCGCGAGCTCGGATTCGTTCCCGCCGAGCTTCAGTGGATCGTCACCGGGTACGCGCTCACGTTCGGGTCGCTGCTGCTCTTGGGCGGGCGGATCGGCGACCTTCTCGGGCGCCGCCGGACGTTGCAGCTAGGGCTCGGGGCGTTCGCGGCCGCTTCGCTGGCCTGCGGGCTCTCCGTCTCCTCCGCGATGCTGATCGGCGCCCGTCTCGTCCAGGGCGCCGCGGCGGCGTTCGTTTCTCCCTCCGCGCTCGCGCTGCTCGCGGCCGCCAACCCCGAAGGTCCGGCGCGGAACCGAGCGATCAGCCTCTTTCAAGCCGCGACCGCCGCCGGCGCCTCCGCCGGCGTCGTCGCCGGCGGGATCTTGGTCGAGTTCGTCGGGTGGAGGTCGATCTTCTTGGTGAACGTGCCGATCGTCGTGGTACTGGTGCTGCTGAACCGGGCGGTGATCCCGGGCGACACCGCTCGGGGTCGCCCGCAGCTGGATGTCGCCGGCGCCGTGCTGGTCACGGCGAGCGGGGCGGCCCTCATCTACGGCCTGAGCAGCGGCCAGCAGAGCGGCTTCGCCGCGATCCCCACCATCCTCGCGCTCGCCGCGGCGGCCGCCCTCGCAGTGCTCTTCGTGTTCGTCGAACGCCGTGCGAGTGCTCCGATGTTGCCGTTCGCGTACTTCCGCTCGCCGACGCACCGGGCCTCGATCGGAGCGACGGCGCTCGTGGGGGTGGTGATCGTCTCGTACGTCTACTTCGTCTCCCTCTACCTCCAGCACGTTCTGGGGTTCTCGCCGCTGCTCACCGGGATCGCGGTGATCCCCTCGCCCGCGACCGTCGTGGTCATCTCCACGCTGGTGACCCGGCGTGCGATCGGCCGCTTGGGCGTGAAGTGGGCCCTCTTGCTCGGGCTGGGATTGATCGGGTTCGGTCAGCTGTGGTTCGCGCAGCTCTCCCCGAGCGGGACGTACCTGCTCAACGTGCTGCCGGGACAGGTCCTCACCGCCGCCGGCATCGCGCTCGCCCTGCCCGCCGCGGCGGTCGGGGCGACGAGCGGGGTCGCGAGCACGGAACAGGGGCTCGCGAGCGGATTGCTCAACACCGCTCAGCAGATGGGGGCGGCGGTGGGCCTCGCTGTGCTCGCCACCGTAGCGGCGGCGTGGACCGTTCGGACGGGCTCGCTGTCCGCCGGGTACGCCCTCGCGTACCTGCTGGCCTCGGGGATCGCGCTCATCGCGGTGCTCGGGGTCGCGGCTCGACTCAATCACCGGGTCTGCCAGGAGGAGCTCGCGCGGCAGCGCGCGGCCATGGGCCGGGACCCGTGAATCGCTCGACGCGGTCGCCGACTACGTGGACCAGGGGTTCAGATCCACGCCGCAGAGGACGGTCGCGACATACTGCCCTCCCACGAGCGACTCGAACGGCTGGTTCCATTGGAGGTAGACCGAGCCGTCGGTACTCGTCCAGTTCACCGACTTCGGTCCGAGCGGGTCACCGAACAGGCTCGCTTCGACACACCCCAGGTGCGAACTGTTGACCCAGCCACCGACGCTCGCGGAGTCCCCTAAGGTTCCGCCCCAGGAAAAGGACAAGTCGAATTGCACGCCCTCGAAGTCGAATCCTCCGCCGCACATGGTGCGGAGAATTCCTATTCCGCTCGGGGGAGACTCGACCGAGACCGACTCGGCGCAGTAGGTCCGATCGTTCGCCGTTAGGCTCACCGGGCAGCCCGAGCCCATGTCGAGATAGCCCGAATACACCCCAACGACCAGAATCCCCGCGAGGGTCACCCCTAGCGCGGCGAACACCGCTCTCTCGAAACGGGTCGCCAAGTGGCCACCTCGATGTCCCCCGCTCGTCGTCGACGAGGGACTACCCGAGATGCTCTACTTGAGGAATGACCGATTGCCAGCGACTGTCCGGATCCTGGGTACTTCCGCACGCCGTTCCGGGGTCGCGCGACCCACCGCTCCGTCCGACGGGACCATAGCACGGGCGATCACGCCTCACTTCCAAGGAACGGAGACCGACAGATGTTTGACGTGCCGAACGCGGCGGATGATGCAATAGCCATTTCACCCGCACTGGATCAGACGCCCCGGCCGATACGAAGAACGGACTCACTTGACAGAAGTGAGATATCGACGGAGGGCATCGTACACTTGGTTACGCGTCTGGAACATCTCGAACTTGGGCCGGCCCTGGATGACTCGGTAGATGCCCCGATAGTCTCCAACAACCTTCAATCGCCAGCGGTCCGGATCGTTTCTGACCGGACCGACGTCGAGCGACGGCGTGGCGCGCTGTGGGTGCTCGCTGAACTCCTCGAACGCCGCGAAGAACAGCTCTCGGACCTCTGGCGGGAGTCTCAGAAACTCTCGCTCAGCCGAGCGACTGAAATCGATGTTCTCGCGCCAAGGGCCGAGCGAACTTCTGACCACGACTTACTGGCCCCGAGCTTTGCGCCTTAGGTGCTTCGCGAGTACCTCCGAAGCCGGCGTGCTCGGCTCGCCCGCCCGAGCCGCGAGTTCTCGAAGGGTGTCTGGCGGAAGGAAATCCTCGAACGACTGAAGCAGGAACTGATCCCAGTTTTGCGCGCCGGTTTTTAGACCTTGCAGAAATCGAAGTGTCGAGCTATGGACGGGGATCGACGTCATTGCATCGTCCGAAGTGCTCATCGAACGCAAATTATTTTGATGATATTAATTGTTTTCGCTGGGTGTGGCAGATGGCACGGTCATTGGCTCGTTCCCGCCGGGTTCTACGGGTGAAACGCGGATTGCACCCCACGCGTCGAAGGCTCGATCCCCACATTGGAAGAATCAAGTCAGCCCCCTGGAGATGGGTCAACCTAATTCGGGGAACCGCCCTCTCGAGTTCCAGCCGGAATGCAGCCACCGGTAGACGACGCTTGGGCGCACGACCTTGGTCTCTCCACCCAGGCTGATTGGAAGCGTTGGCGGAATCGAGTGATCGTCTCCTCGGCGGTTGCATTGATGATCGTTTT
>JASHWZ010000090.1 GCA_030043865.1 Thermoplasmata archaeon
GGGGAGGGGGACGCTCCGGACGCCGGTCCGATCCGGCGCCCTTTTGAACCCCCGAGGTGAAATCACCACAGGATTAGCAATCCTGCGCCTTACCGGGCTGGGCTATCCCCGCGCGAGCCGAAGGAGCCCGGTCGGCTCCTTAAGTCTTCGCTCGTGCGCGAGCTCCAACCGCGCGCACACGCCGCGCAGCGCGCGACGGCGTTCGCGGAGCGCGCGTCGAACGCAGCGTTTTCAAGACGAAGATTCAGATACCCGTTCCGCCGAGGGATGTCCCGGTAGGCAACGTGTACGACCCGAACGCGCCGGGCCCACCCCCGCGCCGTGGCCGGCCGGCGTGGATCTGGGTGACCCTCGGCGCGGTGGTCGCGTCGGTCGTGTTCGTGGTCGTCGTCTCGCTGCTGCTCGAGAGCGGGACGATCGGGAACGTGGGCGGGTCGCACGCACCGTTCCTCTTCTGGGGCGGGTTCCTGTTCGTGTTCCTCCTCGTGTGGATCGCGTTCTTCGCGATCCGAATGGCGCTCTGGAGCGGGCGGCGCGGCGCTGGCTACGGTGGTGGAGGCGGACCGCGGGGTCCGCACCGTGACCCCGCCGTGATGGCGGCGCGCCAACGGTACGCGCGGGGGGAGATCACGCGAGAGCAGTTCGAGCAGATCATGACGGACCTGGGCCGCCGCGGCCGGGGCCCGGGCGGGCCCCTCTCGGGCGCGTGAGACGCTTCGCCGTTATGTAGCGGGGCCGTGGTCCCCCCGGGGAGGCCGAGATGCGCGTCGCGAAAGCCGGGGTGGTCGGTGCGGGCACGATGGGGGCGGCGATCGCCGAGGTGCTGGCGTTCAACGGTATCCCGGTCGTGCTCAAGGACGTCGACCGGCCGACGGTCGAAAGGGGACTGGGCCGGGTCCGCGCGATCGTCGACGAACTCGTCCGGTTCCAGGAGAGCCGGGCTCCGAAAGAGATCGAGCGGATCTCGGAGCTCGCCGGCGAGCTCTCGGACGCGCAGCGCGCGAAGGTCGCGGCGAAGCTCGTCCCGAAGTTCACCCGCGCGCGCGCGGACGAGGTCGTCGGCCGCGTGAGCGGGGTCACCGATTACGAGGCGTTCCGCGAGGTCGACTTCGTCGTCGAGGCCGTCTTCGAACGCGAGGACGTCAAGCGTCCGGTGCTCGAGGCCCTGGACGCGGTGCTGCCCGAGTACGCGGTCGTCGGCTCGAACACGTCCTCGCTCTCCATCACGCGGCTGGCCCGCGGGCTCCGTCACGTACGCGCGACCCTCGTCACGCACTTCTTCAACCCACCGTACACGCTGCCACTCGTCGAGGTCGCGGGCGGCGTCGACACGCGCGACGACGTCGTCACCGACACGATCGACTTCCTCCAGGGGCTCAAGAACCATCGGTACCCGCTCGTCCCGATCCGGGTGAAGGAATCCCCGGCGTTCATCGTCAACCGGCTGCTCGCCCCGATCCTCGGCGAAGCGTGCGCCGCGCTCGACGCCGGACTCGCCTCGTCCCGTGACATCGACGCGACGATGAAGGCGGGGGCCGGCTTACCGATGGGGCCGTTCGAGCTCGCGGACCTCGTCGGCCTCGACGTTTCGCTCGAGGTCGCCGAAACCCTCTACCGCGAGTTCGGCGACCCGAAGTATCGCCCGCCGGTCCTTTTGCGCCGGCTCGTGGACGCCGGTCACCTCGGCCGAAAGACCGGCCAGGGATTCTACGAGTACCCGACCGACTAGACGGCGAATCGGGCGTCGCGGCGCACATCGGCTTTAACCCCCGGCCCCTGTGCGGCCATCATGGGATTCCCTTCGGCCGAGTGGGCCGCCGCCTACCAGCGGGCCCTCAACGAGAACGCCGCGTACCGGGAAGCGGCGAAGGCCTGGGTCGGGGACATCCTCCTGCTGGTCGTGCCGTCGACCCCGGGCGCTCCGGCGCCGGGGGTGCATCTCGACCTCGCGGACGGCGGTTGCCGCGCCGCGACGTTCCACGAGGACGCGCGGGGCGTCGCGTCCGAGTTCGTCTACGAGGGGTCGCCCGAGAACTGGGCCCGACTGATGCGCCACGAGATCGACCCGGTGAAGGCGATCCTCGACGGCACCTTCCGCGTGAAAGGGAATCTCGCGAAGCTGATGCGATTCACGCGCGCGGCGAAGGAGCTGGTCGAGACGGCGTCGAACGTGCCATCCGGCTGAGCGACGACCGGCCCGCCGCTACGCGGTCGGCGACGAGGGCCGGGACGGCGCGGGGCCGGTGCGCGGCGTAGGTCCCGCGGCCGCCTTCGGCGGCGGTGCGGCGGTGGGCGGAGGCGACGGGGGCGCGGTTTTCAACCCCGGTGGCGCGGGGGGCTTCGGCGGCGGAGGGAGCAGGAGCTGCTTCAGGAACGACTGCACCTGGGTCCACGCCGACTCGGCGGGGCCGACCGCGTAGGCCGACAGGTCGCGGGCGAGGAAATCGTGCCGCACGCCCGCGAGCTCGATGTGCTCGGCCCGGGCCGAGGCGGGCCGGCCGGACGAACGGATCTGCTCCCAGGATTTCTTCGCGACGCCGTCCCGCGACCCCCCAACGAACACGATCGGCGCGGTGACGAGCTTCGCGAGGTCCGGCGGCGCGACCGGCTGCGGGTACGCGAGGGCGACGGCGGTGAGCTTCGTGTCCTGCGAGGCGAGCATGAGGGCGAGGCTCGCTCCGTACGACGCGCCGAAGAGGGCGGACTTCGCGGGGTCGACCATCTCGCGGCCGCGCAGGTAGGCGAGGGCGTCGGTGTACAGATGGAGGAGGTCCACGACCCGGCCGGAGCGCATCGGGATCCCCCCGCGAATCCGCGCGCCGGTCCGGAGCGCGACGTGGTGGGCCGCGCCGATGCCGTCGGTCTTCGCGACGTCGGGGATCATCACTTCGTAGCCGTCGCGGGCAAACCGGATCGCGGCGTCCAGGAGCGTCGTCGTGATGCCGTACACGTCGGGCGTGATCAGGAGCACCGGGTGCCGCACGACCTTGGTCGGGGTGAGGAGGATCGCGGGCGCCTTCCCGGTCGTCGCGGCGTCGGTCGGGAACCAGACGCGTTCGCTCCGGTAGAGCGGCGCCGGCGCGCCGGGTTTCTTGTCGGACTTGAGCCACGTCTTGTTGAGGAAGTCGAGGACGCACAACTTGTATCGTTCCTGCCGGAGGATGATCACCGCTTGGCGGACCCCGCAGATGTCGCAGACCCCGACGATGCCGCTCCCGAACTCCTCGGGCAGGTCCATCATCCGGTCGTCGTCGCGCATCGCCGGTCCCGCCCGCCGACCCTTCCGAGCCCGGCGCGATTCTTAACCATTGCCGCGAAGAACGGGCCGGTGGGCGGCTCAACCGCCCCGGGTCACGCGTCCGGGGCGGAGCTCGAGACGATGCCGGTCCCTCGGGACGAGGACCGCGACCCCGACCGCGGAGAGCTCGGCCGCCAGCGCCCGGTCGGCCGTGACGACCGCCCAGGCGCACCGGCTCGCGAGCTCGACGATCGCGCGGTCGCCCACCGAGGCGGTCTCCGCCCGCGGGAAGCGCTCCGCGAGCGCCCGGGCCGCGACCGCCCCCGCGGTCCGACGGGCGATCAGACGGTCGAGCTCCCGGATCGTCGACGTGGCGACCGTCATCCGGGCGCCCGGAAGGTGCCGGTCCACCTCCGCCTCGAGCGGGAACCCGACGCGGACCGGGAGGAACAGCGCGTTGGTGTCGAGCAGCACCGTGGGCCGCGACGCCGGGGGGCGGCGCCTACGGCTTTCGGACGACGATCCCGAGCGCCTCTCGGTCGTACTGGGTCCCCCCGCGCCGCTCCCGTAGGACGTACCGCTGCGACTTCTGGTTCGCGGTTTTCGGAATCTCGTCGACGAACTCGAGGTAGCGCGGCACCATGAAGAATGGGAGGCGCTCGGCACAGAACTCGAACAGCTCGCGGGGCGCGAGGCTCGCGCCCGGTCGCAGCTGAACGAACGCCTTCACGTCCTCCTCCCCGAGCGGCGACGGCACCCCGACGACGACGGACTCGAAGACCGCCGGGTGGCGGTTGATCTCGGTCTCCACGTCGTACGGAGCGAGGTTCTCGCCGCGACGCCGGATCACGTCCTTCTTCCGGTCGACGAAGTAGTAGTAGCCGTCCGCGTCGCGGGTGACGAAGTCCCCGGTGTGGAACCAGAGGTTCCGCCAGGCCTCGACCGTCTTCTCCGGCTTTCCAAGGTACCCCAGGAACATCGAGAACGGCGCGCGGGGCCGGACCACGAGCTCCCCCCGGGTCCCGGCCGGCACGGGCTGGTCGTCGTCGTCCACGACGTCCGCTTCGACGAAGCCGAGCGGGGTTCCGATGGAGCCGACCCGGATCGCGTCGGGGGGGTTCATCAGCGTGGTGCACCCGCACTCGGTCATCCCGTAGAGTTCGATGATGGTGAGGCCGAAGCGTCGCTCGAACTCGGGCCAGACGGCGCGTGTCGTCCCGGCCGTCAGGGCCGTGCGCACCGTGTGCGTCGCGTCGCTCGGCTTCGCGGGCTGCTTGAACAGGACGTTCACCATCGCGATCAGGAGCGAGACGTGCGTCGCCCCCATCGTGGCGGCGGTCTCCCAGAAGGTGGTCGCGTGGAACCGCTCGTCGAACGCCGCCGTCAGGTCGTTCAGGATCGCCGTGAGGGCTGTCATCTCCTGGGCGTTGCAATGGAACAACGGCAGGGCCGTGAACAGGACGGAGGTGGGGGCGAGACGGCTGCGCCGACCGATCTCGTACGCCGTCCGGAGCATCTGCTCGTGCGGGATGATCGCCCCCTTCGGCGGGCCGGTGGTCCCGCTCGTGTACAGGATCGACGCGGGGTCGCTCGGCGCTGGCGGCGCGAGCGGCTCTGCGGCGCGATCGGACGCGAGGTCGCCGAACCTCGCCACGGCGCGGGGTGCGGCGTCTCCGGAGTCCCCCGGTCCGGTCGCCCACTCCTTTCGGATGCGGAGCCCCTCTCGGAAGGGCGCATAGGCGTCCCAAAGACGCGGGTCGATGACCAGCCCGACCGGAGCGCAGTCGGCGAGCTCGTAGCGGAGGATCTCGCCCTTCAGGGCGGTGTTCAGGGGCACGAGCACCGCCCGCCGCTTCGCGAGCGCGAACCAGAGCAGCGGGAATTCGGGCGTGTTGTACAGCAGCGCCGCGACGCGGTCGCCCGGTCCGATGCCGGCCGCGGCGAGCCCATTCGAGATCCGGTCGCTCTCGGCGTCGAGCTCGCGATACGAAAGCTCCCGGCCCTCGAAGCGGAGAGCGGCCTTCGCCCCGTTCCGCCGCGCTTTCGCCCGGACGAGCGTAGCGAGTTCGTGGTACTCCTCGCCAGCCCGGAACATCGCGCCTCCGAGGGCCGGCGGGGCATAAGCGTTCGGCGGCAGGGGGCGCCGCCGGGGCTCCCGCCCGTAACCGGGCGAGATTTCTTACGCGCGGGTCCGCTGCCCGAGCGATGCCGCCCCGTTCGCAGCCGTACCGCCCGTCGGCGCCGATCGTCCCTGAGCTCGCATCGGGGATCGCGATCTTCTCCACGGAGGATGGTCGAGTGTTCCTCCTGCACTCGATCGACGAGGACCGCTGGTGTCTCCCGAAGGGCCACGTCGACCCTGGGGAGTCGCTCGAGAGCGCCGCGCTTCGAGAGGTTCGCGAGGAGACCGGGTTCGAGCGGGTGGCGATCGAGGGGGAGCTCCACGAGGTGTCGTATCGCTTCTATCAACCGAAGAAGGAGGTCAACGTCTACAAGTCGGTCGTGTACTTCCGGGGCCGGACCCCGGAGCGGACTCCCCACTTGGAGCCGCTCTTCGACCGCGGCGAGTGGGTCGACCTCGACGAGGCGGTACGGCGGGTCCGGTATCCGACCGACCGCTCGGTGCTCGAAGCGGCGGGGAGAAAGTAGGGAAGGGGTTGGGGTGGGTCCCGAGGGGGACCCACCGGGGTGCGGGGTGCCTACGCTCGCCGCGTCGGGTCCTCGGGCAGCGCCGGCTCTGGAGCCGGGGGTGCCATGGGGGTTTGGGGACCGGGGGCGCCCGCGGAGGGGGGAACCCCGTTCGGCCAGCTCCCAACGTACCCGCCGACGAA
>JASHWZ010000091.1 GCA_030043865.1 Thermoplasmata archaeon
CACGGTGGCCTTCGCGGCGCTGTCGTTGCCCGCGATCATCATCGTGGGGCAGGCGGTGAGTCGGGAGGGGTCGATCATCACGGGCGCGGGAACGATGTTGAAGCACTTCACCACGTGCGCCCGCGGCAGCTGACGCTGGTGGCGCTCGCCGAGAGAGTCGTCGAGGCCGACCAGCAGGCCGGGCGGCATCCCCTTCGAGAAGTCGAGTGGGTTCGTCGCGTCGATCACGGTCTTTCCGTCGAACGAGGTCGGACCGGCCAGCCGAACGACCTCGTCGCTCGCGTCGCCCCGAACTGCGAGGACGATGAGCTCCCCGTGCCGGGCCGCCTCCGCGAACGTCCCGACCGCGACGTGACCCGGGGCGGACGCGCGCCATTTCGCGAGCTCGGGGTTGCTGGGGGTCCGAGTACCGAGGAGGACGTCGTGCCCGTGCTGGGCGAAGCCGGTCGCCAGCGTCCGACCGACGGTACCGCTGCCGAGCACCCCGACGCGCATCACGGTGGGAGCGAGCGCCCGGCGATAACGCTTGCCGTCCGCGGCCTCCCGGACCCCCGCGCGGAGAACGAGCAGTGACCCTTCCGCGTGCGTTCCAACCTTATCTGGGGGCGAAGGTGAGGACGGGTGGTCACCATGACGGATCCGATCGTCGCCACCGACCTCGTCAAGGTCTATTCGGGAAAGGTCCGTGCCGTCGACGGCGTCAGCTTCTCGGTGCACGAGGGGGAGATGTTCGGCTTCCTCGGCCCGAACGGCGCTGGGAAGACCACGACGGTTCAGATGCTCACGGGCAACCTCCGCTTGACCGGCGGGAGCGCCTCGGTCGCAGACCTCGACGTCGTCCGCCGCTCCCACGACGTCAAGCAGCGCATCGGGCTGGTCTTTCAGGAATCGACCGCGGACCCGGACCTTACGGGCCGGGAGAACCTGGAGCTCGCCGCGGCACTGTTCGGCGTGCCGCTCCGGACGACGCGGTCGACCATCGACTCGCTCCTCGAGCGCATGCAGATCGGGGACGCGGCGGACCGACTGGTGAAGACCTACTCCGGCGGCATGCGTCGGCGCCTCGAGCTCGCCGTTGGGATCATCCACTCCCCCCGCGTGCTGTTCCTCGACGAGCCGACCCTCGGCCTCGACCCGCAGGGGCGCGCCGGCTTCTGGCGCTACGTCCTGGAGCTGCGTAAGGACCGCGGCATGACCGTCTTCGTGACCACGCACTATCTCGACGAGGCGGACACGTACTGTGACCGCATCGCGATCATCGACCACGGCAAGGTCGTCGCCACGGGGACTCCCTCGGAGCTGAAGGACCGGCTCGGAGGCGACGTGGTTACGGTCCGCCTGTCGAACGGAGGCGGAGCGGCGGTCGAGACCGTGCTCCAGGGGCTGCCCGGGGTCGCGTCGGTGACCAAGTTCGAGGACGCGTACCGCGTGAAGGTGCCGAAGGGCGAGGAGCTGATCCCCCGTCTCGTCGAGGCGTGCGACCGCAGCGGGATCCGGCTCGCCGGCGTCTCGCTGAAGCGCCCGAGCCTGGACGAGGTGTTCCTCGAGTTCACCGGCCGGGAGTACCGCGAGGACGAGGGGATGACCGCGACCGACCGGGCCGTCCGCATCGGCCAGGTGCAGCAGGCGTTCGGGAGGGCCCGCCGATGATCCGCGAACTGGCGGCGCTCACGCGTCGGGAGCTCCTGCGGCTCGCCCGCAACCCGCAGGCGATCATCACGTCGCTCCTGCTGCCGATTCTCTACCTGATCCTGTTCGGCCAGGCGTTCAACATCGGGGCGTTCTTCGCCGGCCAGCCGGGGGGCCAAACGGCGCTGCTCCTCGCCCTCCGGGGCGCCCCGACGTACTTCTCGTACTTCTCCGCAGGCATGACGGGGTTCGTCGCGGTGACCGCGACGTTGTTCATCGGGGCGAACGTGATCTTCGACCGCCTCTTCGGGATTCTGAAGCGCACGGCGGCGAGCCCCGCGACCCCGACGGCGATCTTCGGCTCCCGACTGATCGCGGGGATGGTGCAGCCGGTCGGGCTCGCCTTCCTGGTGATCGGCCTCGCGGTGCTGCTCGGTCATTTGGGCTTGAGCGGGCTCAAGGTGACCGCGCCGTTCTCCCTCCTCGGGACCGCCGAGGTCGTGCTCGCCGTGGTCATCATCTCCGCGATGTTCGCCTCGCTGTTCCTCGCGATCGGCTTCTCGATCGAGCAGCCGCAGTCGTACTTCGCCGCGGTGAACGCGATCAACCTGCCGGTCCTCCTCACGTCGGCCGCCCTCTATCCCTGGGGGACGATGCCGGCGTGGTTCCGGGACGTGGCGTCGTACAACCCGGTCACGCTCGCCGTGAACGTCCTGCGGGAGAATCTCTTCCAGGGCGCGTCGGCGTACTACCCGTACGGACCGGGCATCTACCTCCTCGGCCTGCTCGCGTGGGCCCTCGTGATGTTCGTCGTGGCGACGCTCCTGGCGGGTCGGGCGCTCGCGCCTCGGGACTAGGAGCCGGGTTCAGTCGTCCGCCTCCGGGGCGGGGGCCGGTTCTGCCCTCGGCGCGGGGGCTCGCCCCCGCACGCTCACCGGGATGAGCGAGAGCAGGACGAGGGCGGCCGACGCGAAGAAGATCAGGTGGATCGAGCTCAGGAAGCCGGCCGCGACCGTTCCGCCGCCCCCGGTCAGGGTCTTACCGGTGAGGATCGCTTCGAGCGCCGTGCGCGGGACGACCGACGACATGATCACGAGCGTGATCCCGAGGCTAACGGTCGAGCCGGTGTTGAGGAACGTCGTGCCGACGCCCGAGGCGACCCCCCGGCGGTTCGGCGGGACGGCCGTCATCATCGTCGCGCGATTCGGCGCCGCGAACAACCCCATCCCCGCGCCCACGAGGATGAGCGGCGGCGTGAGCTCGAGGAACGTCTCGCTCGGCCCGATCGTCCCGAGCCACAGGAATCCGGACGCGGAGATCAGGAGCCCTAAGACCGTGAACCAGGTAGGCCCATACCGGTCCGATAGCCAGCCGCTCACCGGACCGAACGTGGCGAGCGACGCCGAGACCGGGATGAGGAAGAGCCCCGCCGTGAGCGGGTCGAGGTACCGGGGCGGCCCCTGCAGATAGAAGACGAGCACGAAGGTGAAGGCGCCGCGCGCGAGCGCGTTCATGAGCGTCGCCGTCGTCGTCGTCGAGAAGATCCGGTTGCGGAACAGCGAGAGGTCGAGCATCGGCGACGGGACGATCGATTCGATCCAAACGAAGGCGAACAGCACGACGATCCCCGCGACGGCGATCGAGATCGCCGCCGTGCCCGCGAGGTCCCCGAGCGCCCCGAGCGTGACGCCCAGAAGGATCAGGGTCAGCCCGAGGGCGAAGGCGACGTTGCCGACCCAGTCGATCGTAGGGCGGTCCTCGCGGGTCGCGAGCTCCTTGAGGTCCCAGTGGGCGCGGAGCGTCGCGACGAGGCCGATCGGCACGTTCACGAAGAAGATCCCGCGCCAGCCGATCGGGCTCGCCGTGATCAGTCCGCCGAGCACCAGACCCGCCACCGCGCCGACCACGATGGAGATCTGATTGATGCCGAGCGCTCGGCCCCGCTCGTTCGGGGGAAAGGCATCCGTGATGATCGCCGCGGAGTTCGCGAAGAGGAAGCCCGCGCCGACGGCCTGGACGAGACGAAACAGCACCAGCTCCGTACCGGTGCCCGAGAGGCCGCAGAGCAGCGAGCCCACCGTGAACACGGCGAACCCGAGCACGTAGAGGCGGACCCGCCCGAACATGTCGGACAGGCGGCCGAAATTCAGTAGCACCACGGCCGTGAGGAGCGAGTAGCCGAGCAGGATCCACAGGAGCGTGGTCGCGCTCGTTCCGGGCAGGTCACGGCCGATCGTCGGGAGCGAGATCAGGACGATGTTCGTATCGATCGCGGCCATGAGGGTCGCGACCGTGGTGTTCGAGAGGACCTTCCACTTGTACTGCACGGTCCGACGACTCCCTCAGCACGACGCGCGCCGGGGCTCCCGGGCGCGGTGAGTGACCGGCGACCCGGTCCGCGGCCGGGTCCCGAAGGACGGTCGGGTCACGTTGGGAACCCGATCCTATCCGAGCGGCGTGGTGGTCGTCTGGTATCCGGCGATCTCGGAGGAGACTTTGTCGACGTACTCGCGGAACATCCGCAGCACGGTCCGGGAGGTGATGATCCCGAGGACCTGGTCGCCCGAACGGACGACCATCCGGCGGATCCCCTTGCCCGCCATGGTCGCGACGACCTCGTCGGTCGGAGTCTCGGGCGCGCAGGAGTCGACCTCGGTGGTCGCGATCTCGCGGACCCTCAGCTTCGATGCGTCGCGGCCCGGGGCGACGACCTTCGCGAGGTAGTCCCACTCCGTGACGATGCCCGCGATCGTCCCCGGCGCCCGGACGAGCACGGCGTACCCCTTGTGCTGGTCGGCCATCGTGCGGGCGCAGGAGAGGGCGTCCAGTCCCTCGTCCACCGTCAGCACCGCCCGCTCCATGATGTCTCTCGCGACGAGCACCATCGCCCGCCGACAGGCGCGCAGATTAATACCGTGAACGAGCGCTGCCCGCTCCTCAGCGATGGCGGAGCGTGCCGGTCCGGTCCCCGAGCTCGACGTCGAGCTCGTCTCTGGGTTCGAGTTTCACTGTCGTCCGGACTGCGGGCTCTGCTGCTACGCCGAGCCCCGGGTGACCGCTCCGGAGCGCGCGCGGCTGCTCCAGATCGTCCCGGAGCTCGAGCTCCGCGGATCCGGGCCGGACCGCTATCTCGCGGCTCGGCCCGATGGGGGCGCCTGCCAGTTGCTCCGGGACCAGCGGTGCCGCGCGCACGACGCTCGACCCCATCCGTGCCGCGAGTTCCCCCTGGTCGCCCACGTCGGAGAGCGGCTCCAAGCGACGGTGGTCCTCTCCTGCCCGGGGATCGACCTCGCCGGTCTCGGGGCCGCCCGCTCGAACTCAGCCCCGGTCTCAGAGACCCTCGCTTCGGAGCTCGCGGCGCTTCGTGCGCGAGTCGACGCTGGGACGGCGCGTCGGTGCGCCGATGCCGCACGGCGACGTCGTCGCGTCGTTCGGGCGCTCACGGAGGACGGTCGCTGGGAGGACGAGCGCTCGATCCGACAGCGGCTGTCCGCGGCCCTCCCTCGCCCGACCAACGACGACTTTCCCATCGAGGACCCGCCGTCCCCGGACGACGGGCTCGAGCGGCTGCCTCTCTTCTACGATCGACGCGCCTCGCCGATCGCGCTCGCCGCCGGCCTCGGCGGCTGGGAGCTCTGGGAACTCTCGCCGTCCGGCGGGACCCGGCGGTCGTGGGGGGTCGTGCCCCCGCCGGAACGGCGCCCGGGGACCACGCCGGAGGCGTCCGAGCTCCTCGATCGGTATCTAGGCTACTGGGTACGACGCGACGCGCTGTTCGGATTCGTTCTGGGTGAGATGGTCGACGCCCCGGACGACGCGCCGGTCGGCGACTGGGTCGCGCGGGAGCTCCGGGCGATCGGGGCGACGGTGCTCGCGCGCGCGGACGTCCGCGCCCGGGCGTTTCGCGGGGAGGTACCGCAGCTTACGGAGGACGACGTCGCCGACGGGATCCGCGCGACCGACCAGGACCTATTGGACCGTCCGACGCTCGGCGACCGACTCTAGGAGCTGCCCGGCTTCGGGAACCGCCGACCCAGTCGCTCCTCAAGCTCCCGCACGAGCTTCTCTTCGTGCTCGGAGTTCCAGCGCGACCCGGTCGGCGGTTCGGAGTCGGCCCACGACCGAGGCGCCTCCTCACCGATCGTCTCGAGATACTCGGCCCTCCACGCGTCCGGGAGCTCGGTCCCGTCGCTCGGAGGGGAGAGGCCGGCGAGCAGCCACCCGGTTCGAGCGAGCACTCGGCTCACGGCACTCGCCCGGTACCCGCCGCCGCCCGTGACGAGCAGGCGGCCCCCGGTCAGCTCCTTCGCGAGCCCGAGGATGAGGCGGTCGACCTCGGCATACGCGGCCGGAGAGTACTGTAGGTTCGCGAGCGCGTCGCCCAGGTGACCGTCGACGCCGTGCTGGAGAACGATCAGTTCGGGTCGAAACTCCCGGAGGAGGGGCGGCACGACGCGTCGGAAGAGCGGCACCAGAGCCTCGTCGCCCGTGAGCGGTGGGAGCGGGAGGTTGACCTTCAGACCCTCCCCGTCGGCGCGTCCGGTTTCCGATGGGAAGCCCGTGCCGGGGAAGAGCGTTCGACCGTCCTGATGGACGTCGATGTCGAGGACCCGACCCGAGTCGTAGAAACCGTACATCACCCCGTCGCCGTGATGCGCGTCGATGTCGAGATAGGCGACGCGTCGGCCCTGGCGCACGACCCGCGCGATCGCGACCGCGACGTCGTTGAAGATGCAGAACCCGCTCGCTCGATCCGGCCGGGCGTGGTGCAGACCGCCCGCGGGATGGAACGCGGGACGGCCGGCCTCGAGGGCGATCGCCAACCCCCGGTCCGCCCCCTCCACGATCCGCGCCGCCTCCTCGAAGCACCCGGGGAAGGACGGGGTGTCGCCCGCGTCGAGCAGGATGGGGTTCTCGTAGCCGCCGGCCCGACCGATGAAATCGATGTACTCGCTTCCGTGGAACTCCTCTAAGGTCTCGCGCGGCGCGGGACTCACCGAGCGGACCCAATCGATGTCGGCGCCGGCGGGCGCGGTCGCTTCGAAGAGTCGGACCGCGAGCGCTCGGCTGCGTTCGTTGAACGGGTGGTCCGGTCCGAGGTCGTACTCCCGGAACCTCGGGTCCCAGAGGACCGTGAGGGACGGCGCGCCCACGTCCGACCTCCTCGCGGGGGGACCATCGCCAGGAAAGGATAACGTCCCGCGGAGCCGTTCGGAGGCGCGCGGCCTCCCGTCCGACAGAACGAGGAACCCGGACCGTAGTGCAGCGGTGCGTTGGGCGCGCTAGCGGGGGTGCTCCGGCTCGATCGCTTCGGCTTCGCCGCGCCGGCCCCACACCTTTTCGAGCAAGCGACTGGTCGAGCGCAGGGTGACCTCGGTCACCGCGCTCACTCGAGCCACTTGGGCGCGCGAGCGGCGCTCCCCGTGCTTCTCGGCGGCGAGGTAGATGAGCGCCGCCACGAGGCCGTGGGGCGAGAGCCCCGAGAGTTCCGGGTCGTCGCGGGCTTCGTCCAGCATCGCCTCGACCGTCGAGCGTACCCAAGGGGAGAGAGCGAGCTCTTGCGCGTACCGTCCAAGGAACGCCTTCGTGCCCACGCTGGGAACGGCCATCCCCGTCCCCCGCTGGATCACCTTGAACGTGCGGCCGACCTCCGACCGCTTCGCGTTGACGGCCTCGGAGACCTCGCCCAGCGTCCGGGGGATCGAATACCGGCGGCAGGCCACGTAGAGCGCCGCCCCGACGCTCGCGGGCAGGCTTCGACCCCGGTACAGTCCGCGCTGCTTCGCCTCGCGAAAGACATGCTCCGCCTCGGCTTGGATCACGGGCGGCAAGCCGAGCCGCTCCACCGCGACGATGATCTCGTTGCGGGCCGGGGAGCGGTCGAGGCCCCCGTCCGCGGTGCGGGATGTCTGCCGCTGCATCACGCGCTTCAGGTGCTGGAACTCGTACCGACGGTGCCAGTCGAGTCGCTTCCCCTGGCCGTCGCGAGAGGTGTTGAGCGTCGAGCCCAGGGCTCGCTTCGACCCGCCGGGCGGAACGAACGGTCCGATGCCCCGGCCGCTCCCTTCCGAGCCGGGGGCCGCGATCGCGGGGGGCGCGTCCGCGAGGATCTCGGTCGACTCGAAGACGAGTCCGCACTCCGCGCAGTGCGTCTCGGCCCGGATCGGGTCGACGATCCGGTGCGCGCTCCCGCACATGGGGCACGCGGGACCCTTCGCCACGGGCGCCGAGGGACCCGGCTCGGACCTCGTGACAGGCTCTGACACGGTACTACCGTGGGGTCACGGGGGTACATGAGCTCTCGTCCAAGACCAGCCGGGGGTGCCGGGACGCCGGCTCCCGGTAAACCTATTTCTCGGGTGCCCGATAGGTCCCGGCCGTGAGGACGGGGCTGTTCGTCGCCGGCGCGGCCGTCGCCATCATCGGGGCAGGGGTCCTCGTTGCGACGCTCACGTATGCGACCGGACCGACCCACATGGTGTTCGACCCGGTCTCCGTATCGAGCCTGCCGGGTCACAGCTTCTACACCCCGGAGCTGGAGGGGTGGAACGGTTCCTCCGCGAGCACGCACTTCACCTGGGCGTCGTCCCAATCGCTGCTCGTCGCGATCTATCCCGCGGTGCCCTGTCCCGACTCCACCTCCGTGTGCGCCGCCGGCAACGACGTGTATTCAGGGTGGGCGAATTCCGGGAGCTGGTCGGCGAGCGGTTCGCTCTCGTTCCCGCTGTTCCTCAACATCACCAACCCGAACGGCACTCCGGTGACGTTTTCGGGTGCGCTCGTAGAGACGTATACGACGAGCGCGCTCGCCGACCCGACCTGGGGGCTGTTCATCCCCCTCATCGGCGCGGTCGTCCTGATCGCGATCGGGGGCGTCGGCATCTTCCTCGGGCTGTTCCTTCCGGAAGGGACGTACACTCGCGCGCGCGCTCCCCCGCCGGCCTTCGACGACCTCGACGACGAGGATGTCGAGGACGCCGAGGACCTCGATGCCACGGGGCCGGAGCCTGACGAACCGCCGTCGGGCCCGACGTGAGCCGGGCGGCTACTGGCCCCAGAACGGGTGCGCCGGCCGGTGGAGGCGGGCGACCTCCTCGAGTATCTCGGTCTCGCTCGGAGTGAGCGTCTGGGCGCGGAGCCTCCGCGCCGCCGACTCCGGGATCGACACGAGGAGCCGGTCCCCTTCCTTGACATTCCGCCCGACCACGGCCCCGTCGATGGACGCCGCCAGCTCGGTCGATTCTTCGGCCGCGGGGACCGACACGCCGTCTTTCTGGAGCGCCTTCAGAACACCGACCTCGGTGCCGTCGGTCTTCATCAGTCGAACGCCGGGTCGCAGGGTGCCGCCGATCACGCGCACCCCCACGATCGCCGGCTTTGACGCCCGGAAGACGAATCCCGCGAGGATCTCGAGCTTGGCCGGATGCACCAGTTCGAGCCGACGTTGGGCGTCGAGCGCGCGCTGGCGCTGGTCCCTCCAGTCAGTATACTCCTCGATCAGTCGGTACATCACCTCGCTGCGGAAGATCCGCACCGGACCCGCCTCGCCCTCGGGCTGGGCGTCGGGGAGCACCGGCACGTTGAACGCGAGCACCGCGCGATGGGTCGGGTCCTTGACGGTGGCCATCCGGATGATCGTGGGCCGGCCGACCGGGCCAACGATCGCCTCGTGGACCGGGATCTTCCCCTCCCGGCACTCGAAGGCCAGCGCCTCGAGGCCGCCCAGCGCGTCTGCGAAGATCGCGACCCCGCTCTCCGCGAGCTCGGCGACCGGCTGCGACTCCCGGGCGAGATCGGCCCGCACGCGCTCGGCCTCCTCCGGCGAGCGAACGACCTTGAGCAGGCCGCCCGGCATCGCATCCTCGATCCCCGGCGCGGAGAGATAGACCCCCGCGGCCGCCGCCACCTCGTCGAACGATCGGAGCTTCACTTGCTTCGAAGCCGTACCCGGCTTCAGCGGGATCGGCCGGTAGATCCCGCGAACGCGCGTCGTGAACGGCTCGGTGCGCCCGGTCGCGACGATCTCGTCGCCCACCCGGAGGCGACCCCCGTAGATGATCACGTTGCCCACCGGCCCGATCCCTTTCTGGTCGCTCCGCTCGAGGATGGTCGCCTCCCCTCCCTCGGTCACGCGCTCGAGCTCGCCCTTCAGGAAGCGCTGGGCCAACCCGACCAGCAGCGCGACCAGCTCGGGGACGCCGACCCCGGTCTTCGCAGAGACCGGCACGATGCCGACGTTGCGCGTGAAATCGCTGACCCGGTCGAACCGCTCGGCGGAGAATCCGAGCCGGACCATCTCCTCGGCGACCGAGTAGAGGTGCTGGTCGAGCGCGCGGCCGAATTCGGGACCCGAGCGCGCGGCCTGCTCGAGCACGGGCAGCGGCGAGGGCGACTTCCTCCAGCCCGCAAGGAGGTCGATCTTCGTGAGCGCGATGGCGAACGGGGTCTTCTC
>JASHWZ010000092.1 GCA_030043865.1 Thermoplasmata archaeon
AGCCCGTTATCGAGCACGTCTACTCGCTCCCGGAGGCACCGGAAGCGATGGCCCGAGCCGACCTGCGGCAGGCCCGAGGAAAACTGGTGATCCACGTCTCCTGACCCGCGCCTCTCGGCGAGAACGTCCCCACCCGGCCCGGGGTCCGATGGTTCGCCGAGAGGGACGGCGCCGTTCCTCGTCCCTGAGGCGCTTCGCACCCGCCGGCACGCGGCTCGCCCTCGCTAGGAAGCTGCCGGGGCCAGGATTCGAACCTGGGAACTCCTGCGAGAGCAGATCTTGAGTCTGCCGCCTTTGGCCGCTCGGCCACCCCGGCGCGGAACGATGGAGGAGGCCGGCGGCTTAACCTTCTTCCGCTTCGTCGTCGGGCCGTTCGGTCGGCTCCTCTTCCGTCGGTGCCCCGACGAGGGCGACGTCGGATCGCGGCGCGGCGCGCAACGTCGGTGCTCCCGCGCTCGGGACCCCCGCGGCGCGATCCCCCAGCGGCGTCCGACGAACGCGCCCGCAGCGCAGGCACGTGCGGCTGCGTCGCCCGGATCGAAGCCGGGTCCGGACGGTGACCCCCTCCAGCCAGTAGGCCGAACACCCGCGGCAGTACAGCTCCCGGTACTCGGGCAGCAGGCGCACGTTGTACCGGGTTCCGATGCGACGCGCGAGGACGACGTATCGGTCCGCGAGGTCGCGGTGGCCGCCGCCGGCCTCCCGCTCCGCGAGCGCGAACAGCGCGGAGATCCGCTCGCGCGCGATCTGGACCATGCGGGAGGTCCGGCGGCCTCGCCGGCCTCCACGCCTCAGGCCGTTTGCGGCTGCTGGCATACGGGGCAGTAGACCGCCGACCGGGAGATGACCGTCCGGCATCGGATACAGAACTTTCCGGACGGCGGGGGTGCGATCGGACCGGCAGCCCCGGGTGCCGCGGCCACGATGTACGGACCCGTCGCCGGGAGCGGCACGGGGACGGCGCGCGCCGGAAGGGCGCCGGGCGGCGGCAGCGGCGTCGCGGGGAAGGCCCCGGAGGGAGGCGAGGAGGGCGGTGGGGGCGGCGGCGTCGCCGTCGTGTCGACCTGCGGCAGCGTGTAGCCGCACTTCGCGCAGAAGAGCGCGCCGTCCGGCGCAATCTCCCCGCAGTGCAAACAAACCGTCACGAGGGGGGCAAGATTAATGCCGTATATCACCGTCAGGGCGCATGTTGAGACACCGGTCGGTCGCACTCGTGACACGGGACCCGGCTCTCTACGGAGAGCTAGCGGGTTTCTTGCGCGAACGCCGGCTCTCGTGCGTGAGCCTCCTTCCCGGTCAGCGGATTCCCGAGCGGGTCGCGGTGGTGCTCACCTCGTCGGCCGAGGCCCGGGAGATCTCGCACCCTCGCGTGCTCATCGTGGCCGAGGACGGCGATCGGCGCGCGCTCGGCGCGGCGGTCGAGATGGCCCTCGAAACCGGGCGACTCGAACGCGACCTCGTCGTCGGCATCGACCCCGGACCTCGGCCGGGGTACGCCGTGTTCGCGGGCGACCGATGCATCGGC
This sequence comes from Thermoplasmata archaeon, assembly GCA_030043865.1. Lineage (GTDB taxonomy): Archaea > Thermoplasmatota > Thermoplasmata > Lutacidiplasmatales > UBA184 > Lutacidiplasma. Next base: position 1,526 of record JASHWZ010000092.1, read on the forward strand.
GAAGGGATCCTCGAGTCGCCCGAGGCCGCGGGTTCGTTCTCGGGCCACCTCCGTCACCGATTCGCCTCGACGCATGTCGTCTTCCGGGTCGGAGCGGGCGACCCGCCGCGTCGGAACCGGATCGTGAACGCGCTCTTGAGCCATCATCGCACGGTCGAGATCGTCGACGAGCGCGGGTCCACGCCTCGGGGCCATCGACGCCCCCGGGACGCGATCGCGGCGCGCGTCATCGCTCAGGGCGTCGGCCGGACGGTCCGGGAGCGCCTCCCGACCAATCCGACGCCGGGGGAGATCGCGGACACGCAGCGACTGAGCCGCGAAGGCAGCGGTGGGCTCGTCACGATCTCGCGCTCCTCCGCGCACCGCGTGATTCGCGGGGAGATCTCCATGGCGGACGCCGTGGCCGACACGCTCCGTTCTCCGGGCGCGCGGTCGGAGCCGGCGAGCCGCGCGAGCCGCGAACGTCCGAGGCGGGAACCCCTTTAATCCGGACCGCGGTCGGTCGCCCGTGACGCTCGCCCCCGAGGTCGCGACGCGGGCGCGACGCCTTGCCCTGGAGAACGCGCTCGCGCACGACGGGGCCCCACGGGCGGGGCCGATCGTCGCCCGGCTGCTCGCGACCCAGCCCGAGCTCCGGAGCCATGCCGAAGAGCTCCGCGGCCTCGTCGCCGCCGTGGTCGCCGACGCGTCCCGGCTCCCACGGGGGCAGCTGGACGAGGCGCTCGCCGCCATGGGAGGGCCGGAGCCTGAGCGGGTTCGAACGTCGTCGGACGAGGGTGCCGATTTTCCTGAGCTTCCGGGGGCCGCGCCCGGGAAGGTCGTTCTGCGGATGGCCCCGTTCCCGAGCGGCGTGCTGCATATCGGGCACGGGCGGATGCTCTACGTCCACCAGCACTACCGGGAGCGGTACGCGGCCCGGCTCCTGCTCGTCTTCGACGACACGGTCGGTTCGGAGGAGAAGCGCGTCGAGACCGAGTTCTTCGACCTGATCCTCGGGGACTGCCGCCTCGCGGGCGTGGTGCCGGACGAGGTCGTCTACAAGTCGGACCGGATCCCGCGATTCTACCCGTGGGCACGACGGCTGATCGACCTCGGCTCGGCGTACGTCTGCCGATGCTCGCCCGAACTCCTGCGTCAACGCCGGGCGCAGGGGGTCGCGTGCCCCGAGCGGGCCGAGACACCGGCGCAGGTGCTCTCCGGATGGGAGAAGATGTTGTCGGGAGAGTACGGTCCGGGCGAAGCGGTCCTCCGGCTCAAGACCGACATGCACGACCCGGATCCGGCGTTCCGCGACCGAGTGCTCTGTCGGATCAGCGACCTCGACCATCCGCG
>JASHWZ010000093.1 GCA_030043865.1 Thermoplasmata archaeon
AGCGCCCCGCCGCCGAACCCGTTCGCGCAGGAGCTCGCGCGCCGGCTGGCCCGGGTCGCGCAGTGGTCGGAAGGCGCGGCTCCGCTCGGCGTCGAGGTCCCCCGGCTGCCCGCGTGGGCGGAGGAGGCGGCGCGGGCGTCGTGGAACCCCGAGCCGTGGGCGGAGGCGGTGCGCGGGATCGAACGGATCGCCCAGCGCCGGATCGTCGCGGCGTTCGAGGAGTGGCAGAAGCGCACGCGGGCGCGCCTCACCCGACTGGAGGCGTACTCCGTCGACAGTCGGCTCGAGCGCGACCAGATCGAGGACACGCTCCACGCGGCGCGGACCGGCGATATCGCCCAGGCGCTCTCCGCCTACCAGCAGGTCGACCGCGTGGTGGCGCTCAAGGAGCGGCACCTCGACCAGGCGCGCGAGGAGCTCGAGCGGGTCGTCGCGCTCCTGCGCGACATGCAGGCGATCGGCATCGACCCTCCGCAGGACCCGTCCTCGGTGGAGTCCGACCTCGAAGGCGAACTCCGCGCGGGGAAGCTCGCGCCGCTCAAGCAGCAGATCCGCTCGCTCCGGCTCCAGGCGGTCAACCGGCTCAAGGCCGGCCTCCCGCGGTACATCTCGGAGTACGGCGACTACCTGCTCGACGAGCGCGCCCACGGGGTCGCGACCGAGCTCGAGGCGACCGAGCTCGCGCGGGGGGCGCGCGAGTTCTTCCGCGGCCACCCCGAGGAAGGACTGCGCCGGCTGCGCGCGCTGCAGCAGACCCACGGTCTGCCGCCGAACCGGTCGACGCACCCCGGCGGACGGCGCTAGAGGATCCGCTCGAACAGCCGAACGTCCTCGTGCCACTCGTGCTTGTGGAGGACGCCGCACTCGGCGAAGCCGAGGTGCTTGAACAGCGCCCCCGCCGCCGGGAACCGGGCGAGCGCGTCGGCCCAGACCTGGGCCGCGTTCGCGTGGCGCGCCCATTCGACGCCGGCGGCGACGAGCGCGCTCGCGACCCCCTGGCGCCGCGCCTCGGGGTCGACGGCGAGGTCGACCAGATGGCAGCTACCGCGCGCCACCTCGCAGCCGACGACGCCGAGCAGCCGACCCCCGCGACGCGCGGCGAAGTACGTCACGCCCTCCATCCGGCTCGTAAACTCGAGCGGTGAGGGCTGCCACCCCTTGAGCAGCTCGACCGGCACGCCGTCGCTCGCGGGGGACTCCCAGACCCGGCGGTAGAGCGCGCAGATCTCGGGGACGTCCTGGTGCGTGATCCGCTCGACGCTGAGGGCGGGCTCGGTCGATTTGACGGCGGCCGAGGGCGCGTGCTCCCCGACCTCCCGGTCCGATCCGTGCATGGCGGGCAATCTAGGGTCCTCGGTCCGGACGCGGTACGTCGCAACGCGCGAGCGCGCTCTTGAACCTTGCCCCCGGAACCGCGCGTCGGCGCCGCGCTCACGGTGTGTGGCGGGACGGCGTGCGCGGGAACGGGATCGTCTCGCGGATGTGCTCGCGCCGCAGCATCCAGCGGAGGATCCGCTCGATGCCGAGCCCGAAGCCGGCGTGCGGGACGTTGCCGTGCCGCCGGAGGTCGAAGTACCACTCGTACTCCTCGAGCGGCGCGCCGATCGCGCGCAGGCGCTCCTGGAGGAGCGCGAGGTCCGTCTCGCGGCAGGAGGCGCCGACCATCTCCCCGTATCCCTCGGGCGCGAGGAGGTCGGCGGCCTCGACCGTGCGCGGGTCGCCGGGCGAGCGACGCATGTAGAACGCCTTCAGCTCGCGCGGGTACCGGGTGACGAACAAGGGGACGGCGGATTCCAGCGTCAGCGCGCGCTCCTCGGCGGTGCCGAGGTCGCCGCCCCACGTCAGCGGGAACCCCTCGCGGGCGAGGCGGTCGACCGCCTCCGCGTAGGCGAGCCGCGGGAACGGCGCGGCGAGTGCGAGGAGCTCCTCGGGCTTGCGGCCGAGCTGGCGCAGCTCGGGCCCGCGGCGCTCGGCGACCGCGTGCGTCACGGCGACGACCATCCGCTCGATGAACGCCATCAGCCCGTCGAGGTCGGTCCAGGCGAGCTCGACCTCGAGGTGCTGGTACTCGGTGAGGTGCCGGGGGGTCCGGGACTTCTCCGCGCGGAACGACGGGGTGAGCGCGTACACGCGCTCGTGCGGCGCGAGCATCGCCTCGAGGTAGAGCTGGGCGGACTGCGAGAGGTATCCCGGCCGGCCGAAGTAGTCGATCGTGAACGCCTCCGCGCCACCCTCGGCCGGGTTGCCGGTGAGGATCGGGGGCGACATCTCGAGCACCTCCTCGGTGTCCAGGAACGTGCGGAGCGCCCGCAACAGCTCGGCGCGCACCCGGAACGTCGCGACGTGGTCGTCGGAGCGGATGACGAGGTGGCGCTTGTCGAGCCGGAACTCCTCGGTCTGCTCCTGGAAGATCGGGAACGGAAGGCCCGCGTCGACGACCTTCACGGAGCGGGCGCGGAGCTCGCGGCCCCCGGGCGCTCGCGGGTCGTCCGCGACCGCGCCCTCGACCTCGACCACGCCCTCGACCTGCACGTGCTCCGCCGCGTCGAACGCCTCGGCGCCGAGCACGTCCCGCTTCGCCGTCACCTGCACCGTGCCGGTCCGGTCCCGCAGGTGGAGGAACAGAATCCCGCCCGAGGAGCGCGAGCGCTGCACCCAGCCGCGCACGTGGACCGTGGCTCCGACCGCGTCGGAGGCGAAGGCGCGGGCGACCGGGTCGGCGGGGGCGCCGCTCACTGGTACTCCCGCCACTTGTAGCCGCACTTCGTGCACTCGAAGATCCGCGTCTCGGGCTCGTCGGAGCCGCGGGTCTGGCGGAGCACCCAGTACGCCTTCGTGTTCCCGCACTTCGCGCACAGCTCGTCCGCCGTCGGCAGCGTGACGGTCTTCGAGTCGACGACCGCCATCTCCCGCCCCTCGGGCGTCGACCGGCCGACCTCGACGCCCCGCCCGAGCGGCACCTTCTTGCCGCACGCGGGGCACTTCCAGACCCCGGCGACGCGGTCGGGGCGCATCAGTCGCTTGCAGTTCGGGCAGAACATCGGAGAGCCCAAACACCGGGTGGTCCGTATTTAACGCTGGGCGCGCCGGTCGCCCCGCACGCCGCGTCTCAGGCGGTCGCGCGGACCTCGGCGGGCACGGTGAGGAACCCCGAGCGCAGCTTCATCGCGCCGGTCTGTCGGTCGATCTCCCCGCGGACGCCGTAGTTCCGGCGAGCTCCGCCCGCCCCGACCATGTACCAGAACACCTCGTAGACGTTCCCCCGCTCGAACGCGCGGCCGAAGTGGTAGTTCCGCGCGAGCCACCGGTTCTGCGCCATCGCGGCGAGGTACGTGCGGTCGAGCGCGGCCTGCGGCGAATCGACCGGCCCGGGCGCCACGGGGAGCTTCGCCACGTCCATCCGACGCTCGGCGCCGGTCGCGTGGCCCCCGAGCTCGAGGTCCCGGAACCGGATCCGGTACCGGTCCGGCGTGTCGGCCTCGTCGACCAGGAGCCACGACCACGGGCTCGCGCTCGGGAGGACCGCGGCGTACCCTTCCCGGCGACGGGCGAGCCCGGCCCGCCATCGCGCGACGCCGCGCAGCACGAGGTAACCGCCGTAGACGCCGACCAGGATCCACGCGGTCTCGACCCAGACATTGAACGCGACCGTCCCGTGCTCGAGCACGAGGACGACCAGCGTGCCGGCGGTGAGGACGATCGTCACGAGGTTCACCGCGAGGTCGGCATCGAGCCGGAGCTCCCGCCCCGAGAACGGGACGAGCGGAGCGACGGCGTAGTTCGTGAACCCGTCCAAGACGAGGTGGGAGAGCCCGCCGATCTCCATCGCGACGAAGTAGAGGAGCGTCGAGGCGTGCGTGAAGTACGGGAGGTACGGGACCAGGAAGCTCCCGACCGCGGCGATCACCGTCACCCCGAGGATCGTGTGGACGATCCCGCGGTGGTGCAGCGACGGGAACCAGCGGGTGAGCGGGAAGAGCAGGATGTCCGCGTCCGGGAGCCCGCCCGCGAGCGCGCCCGCCGCGATGTACTGCGGGGCCGCCGGTCCCCAGATCACGAACGAGAGCAGGTAGGCGAAGATGACGTGCGTGAACAGGTCCACGGCCGAGCGCCCCCTCCGACCCGTCCGTCCGCGCTCAGCCGATCAGCTGCTCGGGCGTTCCCGCGCTCGAGGGCGGCGCCGCCGGGGGCGCCACGCTGAGCGGAAGCGGCGACGGCTTCGCACCGGGCGCGCGCAGCTGGCGCAGGTGCTCGACCCGCCGGGCGAGGTCCTCCTTCGTACCGATGTCGTGCCGCACGTAGTAGTCGCCGCGGACGTGGGCGAGCGCAGCCTCGACGCGGCTCCCCGCCTCGTGGATGGCGCTCGCCTCGCCGACCAGCGCGACCCCGCGCGAATTGCCGAGGCGGACGGTGCCCGGTCCCGCGGCCTCGACCGAGCCGAACAGCACGTGGACGCCCTCGGCCTCGATCGCGGGGGCGTCGATCTCGAGGAGCCCGCCCGGTTTCGGACGGTCGCCGTACCCCGGCGGGACCAGGTACTTCACGACCGTCGAGCGGAGGCGGAACCGGACCAGGTTCGGGTCGACGTGCCCCGTCGCGACGCCGAGGAGGAGCGCGGCGAAGTCCCCGTCCTCGTAGAGCGTCAGCGCGTTGATCCCCTCCGGGTCGCCGAACCGGGCGTTGAACTCGACCAGCACGGGGCCCCGGGCCGTCAGCATGAACCCGCCGTAGAGCACCCCGCGGTACCGCATCCCGTCTTCCCGGAGCGCATCGACCGTGCGGCGCACGACCTCGATCGCCGCGTCCCGGTCGGTGGCGGAGAGGAACGGTAGGAGGTGGTCCCGCTGCGAGTACGACCCCATCCCTCCGGTGTTGCCGCCGCGGTTCCCCTCGAGCGCCCGCTTGAAGTCCTGGACGGCGGGCATCGGGTAGACCCCGTCGTCCGTCACGAACGCCATCTGGCTGAACTCCTCGCCCTCGAGCTTTTCCTCGAGCAGCACGCGGCCGCCCTGGAGGAGGAGCGACTTCGCGTACGTGGCGCCCTCCTTCGCCTCCGAGAAGTCGGCGCCCTGCACCCAGACCCCCTTGCCCGCGGTGAGCCCGTCCGGCTTCACGACGAACGGGCTCCCGATCTCGGCGACCGCCCGGTCGACCTCGTCGACCGAGGACGGCGCGAGGACCCGGGGCGAGGCGAGGATCTGGTGCCGGGCGAGGAGCTCCCGGCAGAACACCTTGGACGACTCGATCCGCGCGGCGTCCTTCGACGGTCCGACGGTCGGCACCTCGGCCGCCCGGAGGGCGTCGGCCACGCCCGCGGCGAGCGGCGTCTCGGGACCGATCACCGCCGCGTCGACCCGCAGGGCCCGGGCGAACTCCACGACGCGCGGGGCGTCGGTCGGGTCGGTGCGCAGCGACGCGGACGCAATCGCCTCGAGGCCCGGATTCGTGTTGGCGCTCGCCACCACGACCTCGGCGTTCGCTCGCACGAGCGCGACACCGATCGCGTGCTCGCGCGCGCCGCCGCCGACGACGAGGAACCGCATGCCGACCGGTCGTCCCGAGGTCTGGGCGGTTATATCCACGTCGGGGCCGCGACTTGAGGGGCGCCGGTCGCGCTCCCGCCACGCTTAAGAACCGAGCGAAAGTGCGCCGTCTCCCGGAGCCCCCGATGGAGCTACGCGTCGTCGAAAAGTCGAACGAACTCCTTCGCGTCGAGCTGCCCCGGGGCGAGGAGACGCTCCTGATCCCGCTCGTCGAGGCGCTCCAGAAGGAGGAGAAGGTCGTCGAGGCCCGGTACTACCTCGGCCACCCGTACCTCGAGCGACCGACCCTGGTGGTGAAGACGAAGGGCGAGAAGCCCCAGCAGGTCCTCAAGCGTGTGCTGAAGGACCTCGCCGACCTCTACGGCGACCTCTTGACCGACTTCGAGAAGAAGGCGGACAAGGTCAAGGCGTAGGGAGGTCGCCGGCGCGATGCTGAAGGAGTGCGCCCAGCACGGCTATTTCCGGGCGGACGCCTGCCCGGTCTGCGCTCAGCCCGGTCGGTTCCTGATGAACGACCGGGAACTCGACCACTTGGGGCGCATCCTCACGGGGATCCTGCGCCACTTCCCCGACCGATACCAGCTCGCGATCGACGCCCGCGGCTGGGTCTCGATCCCGCAGATCGTCCGGGCGATCGGGCAGAAGCACCCGGCGTACCACTGGCTCCGGGCGCAGCACCTGGTCGCGATCGCGGAGACCGACCCGAAGGGGCGGTACGAGGTCCGGGACGACCGGATCCGCGCGACGTACGCCCACACCGTCGACGTCGATCTCGACCTCCCGACGGAGCACATCCCCGACCGGCTCTACTATCCGGTCACCGAGGACGAGGCGACGATCGTGCTCGAAGTCGGGCTGAAACCGTCCGACCGCAAGAAGGTCCACCTGTCGAAGACCGCGGCGGACGCCCACTCCGCCGGGTCGGTCCGCACGCCGGCCCCCGTCCTCCTCGAGGTCGACGCGGCCCGCGCCCGGGCGGACGGCATCGTGATCATGCAGGCCGGCAAGACGGTGTTCCTCGTCGACCAGGTGCCGGCGGAGTACCTCCGCCGGATCGAGTACGCCCCCCCGGCGGACGCCGCGCCCGCGGGCGGCGCCGACTAGGTCAGATCCCGCCGTCCTCCGCGACGTCCG
>JASHWZ010000008.1 GCA_030043865.1 Thermoplasmata archaeon
GCTACTCCGCGTCCTTGAGCAGCGCACCGAACGAATCCTGCCGCTTTATCTTGCCGTTTTCCAGCTCGAAAATGTTACAGAAACGGACGTTCAACCGGCTCCCGTCCTTCCGGGTCACATGGCACACGCCCTCCGCGATCACCACGTTGCCCTCCTCCGTCATCCTCGTGACCTCGTTTCGAAGCTGGTCGTCCCCGATGTTCTGAGCGATCGCCGCCTTCCCTTTGTTCCGGCTTCCCGTTGTGGGCACTCCGTCTACCCACTCCACCCACTCCACCTCGTCGGTCACGAGCGAGTCGATCTTCGAGAGGTCTCTCTCCAGGTAGGTCTCTACGACCTTTTTGTTGGGGCTCGTCGGGCTCATCGCTACCACCGAGGGCGGATCGTCGAACCCCCGATTATAGCTGCGGTCGCCCCCGGCGAAACCTCTAGCGCGGTTCGGTCATGCCGGGTGAACGCGGCTTCTGCTGATGCAGTGCGACCCCCGTCCGGGAACGATGCATGCTGAGCCCTACGGCCACCTACCCCCCGTAAGCGATCTCCCCCCGTACAACTGGGCGAACGACCGGCCACGCGCGTGGACGCCTTCAGCCTCGACGAGCGCGGACCGACCCGGGCCTACTTCGCCAGCTCGCGTTCGAGCGCTGGCCCAATCCGATCCCGCCATAGGGTCGAGTCTCCGCGGCGCTCGTCCTCGGTGAGTCGGGCGCTCGCTGCGGCGGAGAGAGGCTTCGCGGTTCGCACGAGACGCAAGCCCGCGAAGTCGAGATGGCAGTGACCGCCGCCGTCCGGGACGATCCGGTACCAGTACTGGGAGTGACGGAACGGGCCCGACAGATGCGTGTTCGTCCACGAGAGCTCTTGCGGGTTCAGTCGCACGAGGCGCTGGATGACTCGACGCCGGCCGCTCGGCCACGTCGTGTCCGTCAGGATCAACGCGTCTCCGGAGAGGCGACGGACCTGCCGACGCCACTTCTGGGGGAACAGGCGACCGTCGCTCGGCCGGAAGTCCGTGCACCACTCGTAGGCGAGCTTCGCGGGGACGCGCAGCGGTTGCCGAAATCGGAAACGGATCGAATTCAACGACATCGGGGCGTTCCTCCGGGGACCCACCGTCCACGAGGATTTAATCGTCCCTCGCGGCGCCCGCGCTCAATCCCGCCTGGCTACGGCGGTGGGTCGACCTTCCTCGCGCGGTCCAGTTCCAGCAGAAGCTCCTCGATCTTCGCCTTGAGCTGATGCCGCTCAGCCTGCAGCTGTTGGACGGTCGCTTCGAGTGCCTTGACGTACTCCTCGTCTGCGGCCATCAGCGGGGGGTCATGACGACGGGACTAATGTCACTGCCGTCGGGGGCGGGGCCGCCCGAGTCAGGGACCGAGTAGGGCAGCGCGACTCTTCAGCGCCAATCCTACGCCCGCCCCGAAGCACGCGGAACCGACGACCGCGAAGTAGAGGAAGGTCCCGAGGGCAGAGTTGTTCACGTGGGTGACGATCGACATGAACGCCGCACCAGCAGTAAATCCCGCCAGGATCGTCGCGAACGCGGACTCACCGGAGACGAACGTAAACACGATCGGCGTTACGACGACGAACAGGACGACCCCCGAGAACAAGGTGATCTCCGCCGAGACGCCGAGGCTCCCTCCGGCCGCGACCCAGAGAAAGCCCGCGATCGCAAGGTAGGCCCCGCCGAAGACCGCGACCGCCGTCCAGCGATAGACCAGGTCTTCGAGGAACTCGAAGTCTCGAGCCCGATAGCGGCGCGCGGGAAGAAGTGCATCGAACGCGCCACCCGGGGAGGTCGGTGCGGCGGGCGGAGTCGGGAGCGTCACGAGACTCCTTGAAGGGATATTGGCGCCCGCCACTTTAACCCTGCGCCGACCGCGGCGCCACGAGGGGGCCCCCGAGGCCCCCGAGTACAACGGCCCCCGAAGGACGTGGCGAGGAATCTCGTCCTTCAACCGGCCGGCGGGGTACTCGACTGACCCCCTCGCTAATGTACTGTCGCGAGCCACCGGTAGTTGCGATGAAGATCACGATGATCGGATGCCCGTTCCAGACCTCGTACGGTTACTACGCACGATCGTTGAAGGAGACGATCGAGAAGAAGACCGGCGCCCCAATCGAGTGGGTCGCCTCCAACTGCGGATGCGGGGACCCCGCCTCCGATGAGAAGCGATTCGAGATCCAGGTCCCGACCTTCTTCGAGCTGCCGCACCTTCACAACTACGCACCGTTGCCGGGCGCGAACTCCTGGGGGCACTGGGTGCGCGCTCGCGCGAGCCACTCGACGTACGGGATGCGGGCCCGTCGATACGCCAATCTCTCCCGCGATGCCGACCTGGTGCATTTCCAGCAGATCCTCAACGCGTATGGATTCAGCGTCGTCTACCACTGGCTGAACCTGCCGTCAAACTCCGCGCGGGTCGTCACCGTCCACGAGCTCGACGCCTATCAGATGGAGTTCCCCGCGAAATCGACGGTGTACGACCGAGCCGACGCGGTGCATGTCCACTGCGAGGAGATGCGGCAGGAGCTCGTCAAGCGCGGGGTGTCCGCCGAGAAGATCCACGTGATCTTGCACGGAACCCCCGTGCCCGAGACGCTCCCCGAGACCGAACGCTCGGGGATCGTCTTCTACGGCGGACACCACCTCATGTCCGGCAAGGGCCTACGCCCGCTCTTCGAAGCGACGTCGATTCTGAAGCAGCGGCTCGGCCCCCAGGCCCCGACCGTCAAGGTGCACGGTTACTATCCCGACCGCGCCCAGCAGGACGCGCAGCGGCTCGCGCACGACCTGGGGGTCGCGGACAAGGTCGAGTGGTTGCCTCATCTGTCGATCGACGAGATGGCCGGGTTGTACCGCTCGAGCCTCGTGTGCGTACTCCCGTAC
>JASHWZ010000094.1 GCA_030043865.1 Thermoplasmata archaeon
CTCCATCCGAGATCTCACGCGACCCGAGATCGAGGAGCTGCTCGACTCCGCCCGGCGGATGATCCCCTACGCCGAGGGGAAGAAGGTGATGCACCCGCTCACCGACAAGATCGTCGCGATGGCGTTCTTCGAGCCGTCGACGCGCACCCGGCTCTCGTTCGAGTCGGCCGTGCACCGGCTCGGGGGTCAGTGCATCACGATCGCCGACCCGCTGGTCAGCTCCGTCCGCAAAGGCGAGAGCCTGTCGGACACGATCCACATGCTGACGAGCTACTCGGACGCGATCGTCCTCCGCCATCCGAACGAGGGCTCGGCGCGCCTCGCGGCCCGCGTCTCGGATCGACCCGTCATCAACGCGGGTGACGGCGCGGGCCAGCATCCGACGCAGACCCTCCTCGACCTCGCCACGATGCAGGAGGCGTTCGGGACCCTTTCGGGGCTCCGCGTCGTGCTGCTCGGGGACCTGAAGTACGGGCGCACGGTCCACTCCCTCGCCTACGCGCTCGCGCTGTTCGGGGCCGAGCTCGTGTTCTCCTCCCCGCCGACGCTCCGACTGCCGGAAGAGGTGCGAGACCAGCTCGAGCACATGGGGGTCCGGATCCATGAGGAGGACCAGCTCCACCGGGCCGTTCGGGACGCCGACGTGCTCTACGTCACCCGCATCCAGAAGGAGCGGTTTCCCGACGAGGCCGAGTACCTCAAGGTCGCCGGCTCGTACCGCATCGACAACGGCGTGCTCGCCGGGGCGAAACCGCGGCTGATCGTGCTGCATCCGCTCCCGCGCGCGGGCGAGATCGCGGCTGAGGTCGACGCGACGCCCCATGCCGCGTACTTCCGCCAGGCGTTCCTCGCCGTGCCGGTACGGATGGCGCTGCTCGCGGCGCTGCTCGCTGCGCCGAAGGCGAAAGGGCGGAGCTAGATGGCGATGCGGGAGCTCAAGATCACCCCGATCAAGAACGGCACCGTCATCGACCACATCGGCAACGGGCTCGCCCTCGAGGTGCTCAAGATCATCGGCGTTCAGTCGCTCGACAAGGACTCGACGGTCAGCGTCGCGCTCCACGTCCGGTCGGGAAAGCTCGGCTGGAAGGACATCGTGAAGGTCGAGAACATGGAGCTCTCCCCGCGGAAGGTGAACGCGATCGCGCTGATCGCCCCGACCGCGACGATCTCGATCATCCGGGAGTTCAAGGTCCGCGAGAAGCGCGTCGTGGACCTCCCGGACCGGATCGTCGGCGTGCTCCGGTGCCCGAACCTCAACTGCATCTCGAACCAGGTCGAGCCGGTCGAGAGCGAGTTCGAAGTGGCCGAGCGACGTCCGGTGGTCCTGACGTGCTCGTTCTGCGAGCGGCGCGTCGACGATTTCCTGCATCATCTCGCGTAACGGGGGGCCCGATGGATTTCGGGGCCCTCGGGGGCTTCCTCATCGTGTTCGCCGTGGTCGGCGGTTTCGAGCTGTTCGACCGGACCAGCTTCGCGACGATGGCGCTCGCGTCCCGGCACCGTCCCGTGCCCACGTGGGTCGGAGCGTCCGTCGCGTTCGTCGCCTCGAGCGCGATCGCGGTCTCGCTGGGCGCGGCCCTGGTCGCCCTGCTCGGGCCGGGCCGGATCGGGCTGATCCGGGTCGCCGCCGGCTCCTGCCTGATCGCGTACGCTCTCTGGCTCGCGTACCGCGGCCCCGAGGAGGCGGCGAGCGAGTCGACCTCGGCCCGGACCGCGTTCCTCGCCGCGTTCGCGACGGTGTTCGCGCTCGAGATGGGGGACACGACGATGATCGTGGAGATCCTGTTCGTCACCGACTGGGGTTGGCTCATCGTCCTCCTCGCCGGCGCGCTCGCGCTCATCTCGGTGGCGGCCTGGGCGTCGTGGCTCGGGAACCGGCTCGGGACCCGGGTGGAGCCGATGCTCCTCCATCGGATCGTCGTCGTCGTGCTGTTGATCGTGGGCGCGCTGACGATCGCGTACGGGCTAGCGCCGGGCGCGTTCGCCTTTCTGTGATTCGCCGCGTCGTGGGGCGGTCGAGATCGGGAACGGCGCGCCGCCGTGCTCGCTCGACGCCGCCTGCTGGGCGAGGTCGTCGAGGCTCGCCTTCCATGCGACCGGGAGCGCGCCCTGCATTTCGGGCTCGGCGAGCTGGCCGACCCTCGCCTCCGCGAGCTCCGGTCGGCCGGAGGAGTACTCGAGCAGCGCGAGGCGGACCAGCGCTTCGGCCCGCAGTCGGGGCACGCCGTCCCCCGCCGGCTCCTCCGCGACCGCCTCCCAGCGGTCGCGGGCGATCGTCGTCTCCTCGTTGAGAGCTCGGGCCCGGCCCTCGAGCACCCAGAGATGCAGCAAGCACGGGGACGGGGGGATCAGGTGGAGCGTCTCCACGATCGTCCGGCTGCGTTGCAGCGCGGTGTCGACGCCGCTCGCGACCCGACGGTCGAGCAAGGTCGTCGCGATCGCGAGCTGATGGTACAGCTCGACGGAGAGGAGCTTCTGGCGCTGGAGGTTCGGGAGGGCGTGCTGCCGCTGCTGGAGCGCCCGCAGGGCTTCCCCGCGGGTCTCGAGCAGGCGGGCCTCGAGGTCGCCCGCCATGTGGTCGAGCTCCCAACGACGCGAGCGGCTCAGGAGGACCCGGGCCGTGCCGAGGAACCGCTCCGCGAGTGCCTGCTCCTCGGCGCTCCCCTCGATCCGCGAGAGCCCGACCGCGAGCAGCGCGATCGCCTGCAGGTGGCCGGGCCGTAGCTGCTGCGCGAGCTCGCCGGCGCGACGGGACTCGTCGCGCGCTTTCTCGGGGTGGTTCCGCTCGTACTCGAACTCCGCGATCAGCGACTGGAGGAGGATCTCGATCTCGGTCCACGACGCGTCGTGGCAGCGGTCCGCGAGCTCGGCGAGGGTGACCGCGAGCGAGTTTCGCGGCCCGATCACCCGCATCGTGAGCACGAGCGGCTCCATCCACTCGGCGACGATCTCGACCGAGAGCGACGCGTGCAGGGCGGCCTGCAGCCCCTCCCGGAGCTCCGTCTCCCCCTCGCTGAGGCGGCCGGCGCAGAACAGCGACTGGGCGTGGAGGAGACGCAGTTCCGGCTCGATCGAGGTTCGCTCCTGCGACGGCAACGAGGGGAGGCAGCCGATCGCGTCCGCGAACAGCTCCTCCGCAGTGTCGAACGATAGGAGGTGGAGGCTCAGTTCACCGGCGTCGAGCAGGTTCCGCAGCGCCATCGGGCCCGGGAACCAGGCGAGGTAGTGGCGTGCGACCTCGATCCGCCGCGCGAGGGTCGGCTCGGGAGAGAGTGCCGAGAGCGCGTTGGCGATCTCGAGGTGCATCTCCCGCAGCTGCTTCTCGGGCATCAGGTCCCCGATCAGCGGGATCCACGCGACGTGGGGGACGACGACCTTGCCCTCCTGCACCTTCACGAGCCCCACCCCCGTCGCCGGAAGCAGCGCCTCGGCGAGCTGCGGGTAGTTGAGCCGCGCGACCCGCGACAGCACCACTTCGCCGACGTTCCCACGGAGGAGGCCCACGTACCCGACGACGCGCTGGGTGACCGACGGAAGGTCATCGAAGATCGCCTTGAGCCGGTGCGCCTCGCGCGCGTCGGCGAGCGAGTCGGGGATCCGGACCCAGTCGACGTCGCCCCGGCCGAGGAACGAGTCCTCCCAGGTGATGTAGCCGGCCACCGACGTGTCCAGCGCGACCACGATGAGGAGCGGGCGCAGGCGCGCCTTCTTCGACAGCGCGACGATGAACTCGCGGCTTTCGGGGTCGAACAGCGCGCCGTCCTCGATCAGGATCACGACCGGATGCGGGGCCGGCCCCCGGAACTCCGTCAAGAGCTGCTGCCAGT
>JASHWZ010000095.1 GCA_030043865.1 Thermoplasmata archaeon
TCGCAGGCACAGACCTCTCCTCGGCGCTTGAGGAAGGCGAGGGCCAAGAGCCGATTATCATCCGCCAACGCACGGGCCCGCAGGAGCGAGGGCGCGAACCCGCGGGAATCCCGCAACTCGGACGCGAGACCCTTGTACGACGGGATGCAGCATCCCGCTTCCTCACCCGTCAGCCGCTCGAGCCGCTGCGGGAGTCCGATTTCGATCTTTGAACTCGGCATCATGTTGACGCACGTCGACATGATATATGTAGACACCCATAAACATGGACGATCCGTCTCTCCGGACAATCCCGGCGCCGGTGTGTCGGGCGCGGAGGGATTTGAACCCTCGACCCCCGGGTTAGGAACCCGATGCCCTATCCAAGCTAGGCTACGCGCCCAGCGACCAAGGGCGGGCCCATGATTTCAGGGCTTCGCGGTGGTCGAGCTCGTTTCGGGAGGGAAGAGGCGCTCGTACCGATGGTCGACGGGCGAGGTGAATCCCGCGGCAGACTCCTGGAGGATCTCGATCCCTTCCATCGCGTCCCGTAGGGTCGGAAGCACCGCCCGTCGCTCGGCGTCGGGCGTCCCGGTCGGCGGCCCGCCGCCGAGCGCGCCGAGCAGCCAGCGACTCTCGCCGACGACGAACAGGAACGGAAACACCCGGCAGTCCCGGGTCAGCGTCGAGAAGAGGAGTTCGGGACGGGCTCCGGCCTTCGGACTCCCCGAGATTAGGAACACTTGGTCAGCGGACCGCCCCTGGTAGGGCGGGAGTCGCGCGGGCTCGAGCAGGGTCCGATGCGTGATCCATCCCTTGGCCAACATGCGGCGCTGGGAGAACGGTAGCCCGAACGGGCCGACGAGGTGGCCGCCGCGGCCCTGCTCGGCCGCGGTGAACGGGCGACGCAGGAGTTCCCCGATCGCCCACCGCTGGTGCGAGGAAAGCGGCTCGGGCTCGGCGGCATCGCCCGCGCCTGGCGGCCCGAGCTCTCCCCCGAGCCCGTGCGGGTAGGCGAGCGTTCCCTCGAGGCCCGCGAGGTGGCACCAGAGACCCTCGAAGTCGAAGTAGACGGGGACCGACGGTCCGTCCGCGCTGACGGTGATCGCGAGCGGCATCGCGGCCGACCGGTCCTTCTCGATGCGGCCCGCGACCTTCGCCCCATCGGTCGGGCGCGGGTGAAAGAAGACCGCTACCGCCAGTTGCGAGCCGTTCCAGAGCACGACGTTCCCCTCGTCGTCCGCGACCGTACGAGCGAACTCCGACATCCGGTCCGCGTAGGGCCGGGCGACCAGGAACGTGACGTACGGCCGGCCCAGCGGGACGGGGTGGGGGATGTACCGATCGCGCAGCCACCCTTCCCCGTACGCCCGTCGCCGAACCGCGTGGTACGTCGAGCGAGGGATGTCGACCTGGCGAAGCCGCTCGCGCTCCCGGTCCGGCCGGGCGGCCAGTAGCACCGCGATCACGCGCGCTTCGGAGTCGGTCAGCGCGCGCACGAGGCCGTTTTCCCCCTGTTGCGAGACCGTAGCACGCCGTCCAAGCCGCCGAGAGCCGGGACACACTTTCGTTTATACGGCGATTCTCGCATGAATGCCAGCGCCAACGGTTGGGGAGTTCACGAAGATGAAGGTTCGGCTAGCCGGTGCTTCGGGGGTTGTGGCGGTCGTTTCGGTGCTGGTTGTGGTCTCCGTCCTGCCGGGCACGGTCGCGGCGTCGGCGACGCCGGACCTCACGCCCGGACCGAGCTACACCGTTTGGGCGTACGGCGTCGTACGAACTGTCTCCTTCTCGGGGGCGAGTCTCGACGGCTACACGTTCCAGGTGAGCGCCACCTACGGCTACACGGTGATCCTCAACCAGACGAACCTGACGAGCACGACGTTCGAGCTGTTCGCGAATCGGACGATGGCGGCCCAGCTCTCCGTGGAGTACTGTCTGCCGAATTGCGCGAAACCGACGGCCACGGCGACGGTCACCCACAATGCATGGGAAGCGACCGCGTCCTGGGCGAACTTCACGACGGCGGCGAACGTCTCCGAGAACGGACAGAACGTCTCGGCGATCGGACTGTTGAATTCGCACACGACCGTGCGCGGCAGCCTCTGGGACGATGCGAAGGGACTCGTCCGCACCGAGTTCCTCTCGGCGAACGTCAGCGCGAACGCCAACGTCTCGTTCGCGACACCGCTCGGCCTCCTGCCGGACGACCTGGTGGCGGGGACGAACTGGACCGACTCCAGCCTGTTCTCGGCCAGCGGCTCCTGGGAGTACGACTACCACTACCTGTTCGTCGGTCCGAAAGGTCAGATCGAGATCGGACCGTCGACGGTGACGGGGGACGTGCAGAGCTCTGGGAACGTATCGATCGCCGGCAGCGTCGCGGCCGGCCCCGGCAGCACGGTCACGTTCGGTGGCATCCCGTACCTCAACGTCTCGCTCGCCGTGACCGGGCCGTTCGTCGCTCGAGAGGGGTTCATCCTCATCCCCGACGACATCAACCTGTTCGGCACCAGCACCGCCACGCCGTGGGGGGCCAACGACACAGGGGGCGCGACGGTCCAGATGACGTCCCTCTACGTCCACGCGGGCGCGAGTGCCCACCTCGGCATCGGCGGGTCCGAGTGGCTCTACACTTCGACGGCGATCAACCCGTCCGTGACGTCGCTCGTTCCGTCGGCCACCGGCCTCTCGGCGTTCGACGGGTCGGACGCGAGCTCCAACGAGGTTGGCGCGACGCCGGTCCAGGGAGTCCCGATCTCGGTGGACCAGGCGAGCGGCTACTCCAGTTGCCTGGTCGGGAGCGGCCGGTGCTCGACGTCCCCCAGCGGGCGACCGATCGTCCCCGGGCTGTTCCTGGGGATCATCGCGGTCGTCGTGGCCGCGGTCGTCGCCGTGGTGCTGATCTCGGAGCGCCGGCGGATGCCGCCCCCGCCCTACCTCAACGCTCGGCTCTATCCGCCCGGCGGCACTCCGCCGTCGCCTCCGCCCCTCGATAGCTCCCGCGCGGGCGCGCGCCGACCGCCCCCGCCCGAAGACGACCCGCTGTCCAACCTCTGGTAGCGGGTGCCGGGGAGTCCTAACCCCCGGCCGCCGAGCCCGCTGCGCGGTGCAGAGCCCGGGCCGGAAGCGGATAGCGCAGGATCGCGGCGATCCCCTGGAATCCCTTCGCGAGCATCTCGCCTTCCTCGCTCTCCGTCGAGACGAGGCGCACGGTCGCGCTCGACTCCACCGCGCGGCGGAAGAGCCCCTCGACGTAGTCCTCCGACGACAGCTCGGTGAGACTCCGCTGCGAACAGTTCGGGCACGGCCCGTCCAGGAACCGGTCGACCTCGGCGTCCGAGAGGGTGCGGACGAACTCGGTCTGGCAGGCGGTGCACCGGAACGTCACCCGGCGCTGGCGGAGGCCCTCGGAGACGAGCAGCGTGTCGACCGATCCGAGCTCGAGGGCCCGCTGAACGTCCGCCTCTCCGTAAGCGGCGAGGCCGGTGTCCCCCTTGCGGATCTCCGCGAGGAGCCGCTGGACGAGGCGCTTCTCTTCGGTGATGTCGAGCCCGTGGAGCGTTTGCGTCGCCTTCTCGACGAGTTCCTTCAGGCCGTACTCGTCGGTGTATCCCGTGTCGAACAGCGGCTGAACGACCTTCGCTTGCAGCTCGTGATGGAGGTACCCTTCCTTGTAGAAGTACTCCTTCGTGGCGCCCGGGCCGCCGACCAGGATCCCCTTCATCGTCTCC
>JASHWZ010000096.1 GCA_030043865.1 Thermoplasmata archaeon
CCGTGACCGCGGAGCGCAGGATCGGAAGCCGTTCCCGCAGGGCCCGGACCAACCCCTCGAGGTCCTTGGTCGTCACCCAGCCTCGGAGTTCGACGGTCAGCGAGTGGCCGCGCTCGCGGTGGACCCGACGGACCCGGAGGTCGGCGCGGATCTTCGGATGACCCGACAGCCGGACCGAGAACTCCCGGGCCGATGCGAACCGATGCCACTCGTCGCTCGCCAGCGCCCGGACGAGGTGGCCCAGCGGCTCCGCGAGGGCCCGATGTGTGGGCTCGGGCAGGGGCAACCAGCCCCCGGGCACGACCTCCCAGTGGTCGACGTTCCGAAAACCCCGCGAGGCGAAGCCGTGGAGGGCGGCCGCGCTCAGCCGCAGGAGGTCGGCGGGGCCGACGACCTCTCGTTCGTGCAGCAGTTGCTCGAACTGTCGAAGGAGAGGCAGACGCGGCTCCTCGAGCCGCTCGTGGCTCAGGTCGATCTCGAGCAATACCCGTCCGAACGGGCGGGGACGCCGCGCTCGTCCGCCGCTCCAACCGAGCGGCCAATCGAGGATCGAGGTCGGGCCGATGAGATCCGGCGCCGAGAGCGGCGGGCTGCGGTACACGAGCGAAGGGGTCATCGTCCGGTGGACCGATGAGCCCGCGTTCTCAGTTAAACCGTTGCGGGCATCGGCAGTCCGAATCGCAGCGGACGAGGGGCGTCGAGCGGGAGGTGGGAGAGTCTCGCGACTCGTCGCGGGTCCGCTCCCCGGGAAAGGACCGCGGCGGTGGACTTCGAGCTGCGGCCGGTCACCGGGGTCGGCGGCGCGTCGGTGCCTTCCGACGTACGCTCTCGGCGGGGACCGGCAACACCATCTCACCCTCCCGGACGTCGCCGATGACGAGCGAGCGCCCGCGCAGATGCTCGCGTCCGACCCAGGCGATCGTCACGGCGTCCAATTCGTCGTGCGTCAGCCCGTCCCGGTCGAGGTCACCGCGGATGCCCAGCCGTCGCAATCCGCGCGCCAGTGGGACGAGACCGACCCCCTTGCGGGGAATGCCAAGCAGGTCCTGGGACGCGCCGGGGTACCCCTCCACGACGTCGGCCCCGGTACGCCGCAAGCGGTCGGCGAGCCGCATCCCTCGGACGGTCAACGTTCGCATCGGCCCCAGGGTCAGCGGGAAGAACCGGATGCGTCGTCGCAGGAGTTCGCGGTCGCAGGCCCGCAGGTGAGGGCCCGAGCGGTCTTCGATCGTGCGTCGGCCGAGGGGAAGGGAAAGGGGGGCATCGATGATCACGAGCGCGGGGTGCACCCTCGCGGCGAGCGCCTCGATCTCCTCGTCCGAGTGCGCGACCCCGATCCGAGCGTCCCGCCCGTCGTACAGGACGCACCAGCCGGTCGACCGGTGCGGAACCCCCGCGAGGTCCAATCCGAGCACGGGGCGCCCGGTGCGCCCGCCGGTCCGCTCGATCCCACGGAGCGGCGCCCGCTGCGACCCGCTCACGGACCGGCGCTCCCGACCGCCGTCTAGACCGATTCGAGCATCGATTCTCGGGTCAGGATGCGGCGCGACTCCGCTTCGGGGTCGCCCGAAGCCCGGTGGAACTTCGCGAGCGCCCGGCGGTCCAGCTCGAGCACCCGATTGTGCAGCCACTCGTACTCATGGAAGACGAGCGGGTCCTCGAAGTCCTGGCGGATCCGCGAGATCCAGTCCACCGGATGACGGAGCGACCACCAGTAGGCGGTGATCCACGTTCCGAAAGCCTCCCAGACCAGGTCTTCGTCGAGGACCCGTCGGTGCGTCAGGGTCCCGACGAGCTCGAAGAACGTGATCACCTCCACGCTCGCGATGTCCTCGTGCGCCTGCTTCAGTAGCCGGTCGCTCAAGTGCCGCCGGACCGACCGCATCCGGGTCGCGTCGAACTTGTCGCGGAGGTTCATCACGGCGTTCGCGGAGTTCAGCACCTGCGTCTGGCGGGTCTGCCAGAACAGGATGATCAGCGTCCCGATCGCGAGGATCCACGTGCTGATCGCGGTGACGATCGCGAGACTCGGCCAATCGATCTGAACCATCGTGTGCACCGCTCCGGGTCGTGCCGACCGACCGCCGGCACTCTCGTCCCCGAGGATAAACTAGCGCTGGCGCGCGGGACAGCGCCCTCGGTCGGCGCACCGGAGAGTGAGCTCACTCCTCGCCGTGCAACCGTCGACGGTGGTTCCGGAGCTCCCCGGCCGAGAGGAACCGGCGCTGGCAGGTCGGGCACGACAGCCGGTCCAGGGTCGCGGTGTCCACGCGGCCGGCGTGGCTGTCCTCTCGATGGGCGGCCAGCGCCTCCTCGGACCGGAAGATGCGACCGCAGTCCGAACAGACCGCCTCGACCTCATCGTACTCGACGAACGGCAACGCCTCGCCCCCGGAATCGTGCGGCCCGATCCCATCGGGTTTCGGGCGGTCGGGTGTAGGCGCCCGAGGGCCAAAGAGCTTGGGGTCCGGCCTCTCGGGCGACGGACGGGGACGGGTCGTCCGGCGCTGGACGAACGGGCACGCTCGGTCGGGCGAGAACGACCCGGGGGTCGTTCCCACGGGTTCCGACTGGGCGTTCGGCCAGACTCGGTGCGCGCGCGTTCAACTAGGTCCGCGTCCCTGCGAGGGGTCGGGCCGATCCGATGGCCGAACGAGGTGATGCGACCTTCGGGGGTCGGGTGCGACCCGCGACGATCGACGATGCGCCGGCGATCGCCGCGATCTACAACGAGGCGGTCGCCACCACGGTCGCGACCTTCGACACCGAGCCACGGTCGCTGGACGCCCAGCGGGCGTGGCTGCGCGAGCACACGGCGCCGTGGGCCGTCTGGGTGGCCGAGGAGTCCACGTCGGTCGTGGGGTGGGCGTCGCTGAGCCGGTGGTCCGAACGGAAGGCGTACGACTCGACCGCCGAGGTGTCGGTGTACGTCGCCGCGGAGCGTCGGGGCCAGGGCTGGGGCGGGAAGCTGCTCGACCGGCTCGTCCTCGAAAGCGACGCGGCGGGTTTCCACACCCTGCTCGCCCGCGTGGCGGACCCGAATCCGGTCAGTCTGCGCCTCCATCGGCAACGCGGCTTCGTACCGGTGGGGGTGATGCGAGAGGTGGGCCGGAAGTTCGACCGATGGATCGACGTTCGCCTGCTCGAGCGGCTCGGCCCCTCGTCGGGCGCGGAGCGACTGGCCGGGGCCACCCCCACGAGGACGGGCGGTCAGTCGTAGCGAGCGTCCGACGCCATCCGATTGATGACCTCGCCGCAGGCCGGGCAGACGACGATCCTCCACTCCGGGTCGACGGGGACGACCCGGCCGCACTTCGGGCAGCGGACGGCCTCTCCCGGCTCGGGCATGGCGTGGCGACCGTCGCTCCGAGCCTCCACGGGGCTAAAGGGTTCCCGCCCCCGCGGTTTCGATGAACCGGGGGTTACCGTCCGCTTTAATCGGGCGGCCGGCTCCCTCGGCCGATGGGCATCGCTCCCGACGTCGTCCGCAATCTCCTCGACGAGAGCGCGAAGCACCGATGTCCCGACGATTCACCGGTGTGCGTGCAGGTCTGCGCGATCGCGGACCTCCCGACGCGCTTCGGGGAGTACCAGGTCGCCGCGTTCTGGAGCCCCTCCGACAAGAAGGAGCACGCCGCGTTCATCCACGGCGACGTCGTCGGCCGGGAGGAGATACCGGTCCGGCTGCACTCGGAGTGCCTGACGGGCGACGCGATCGGGTCGCTCCGGTGCGACTGCTGCGACCAGCTGATCGAATCGCTCGAGCGGATCGGCAAGTTGGACGCGGGGATCGTGCTCTACCTCCGCCAGGAAGGCCGGGGGATCGGCTTCGTGAACAAGATCCGCGCCTACCAACTGCAGGATTCCGGCTACGACACGGTGGAGGCGAAC